>CAOWNX010000061.1 GCA_948552115.1 uncultured Bacilli bacterium | reverse complement strand
GTATCTAATTTATTTTGTTGAAGACATAGTTCACTTTCTTTTTGAGAACGTGCATTTTCTAATTCTCTAATTTTGTTTAAACAATCAGAATATCTTTGTTTCTTTTCTTCTGAAGAAAATAACTTTTTTGATTTATGTTTTAAATTTCTTGTAAACATAAACTCTTCCATTGCATTTTGTGAAACGATTTCTTTATTTGTGAAACTATCTAATGGTTTTACTTTTTCTTCATCTAACAATAATTGTTCACACTGTTTTTGTCTTTTTATTCTTTTATTTTTTATATAATCTAATGCAGTTCTATTATAGATTCCAGAAATCTTTTTCCACATTTTACAAATAATTCCAAATCGTCTTCCTTTGCTTACTTCTTGATTTCCTTTGAATGGACGATATATTTCTTCTAAGTCGGATATATTTGGACACTTTGTAATTTTTTCTTCTAATAATGGTGTCATAACTCCTTTTTCTGTAAGAATTTGACAAATTTCTTCTTTTCTTTTATCTAATTCAACTTTTTCTTTTTGGTGTTGCATGTATATTTTCGTTTGATATTTTTGTTCGCTTTCTGTACATAAAATATTCTCTAATTCTTGTCGTGCTTTTTCAATTTGATTGTTTAATTCTCTCATTTCTATTTTGATTTGAATGATGCGGTCACCAGCAGACATTTGTTTTTTGGCAACAGCTGTTTCTTTATCATATTCTTTTTTCCATTTTGAAAATCTCTGATCTGTATCTTGAATGGAAAGAGTTTTTTCTAATATTGTTTGAAGATCAGAAAAGAAAGCATCTAAATTTTCTGCAAAATTTTCATTTGATGTAGCATTTTTGGTAAATTCAAGCATTAGATTTTCTTCGGTTACATCTCTTAGAGATGGTGGATTTGTTACTCCTCTTTGACTGGCAACATAATTAATTGCAGCTTGTCTTAATACTTGTGGATTTTCTAGTGAACTCAAATATTTTACAGCTTGTCTTGTTTCTTGTTCTTTTGAAACCAAATATTTATTTCTTAAATTGTTTTCTTCTTTTACTAAATCATCACTATCATTCATTGAATTTTCTAATGTATCAATCCATTTAAACATTCCTGAGCTTTTCATATTTTGAATAATATCTTCAATTCTTTTTGGAAATTGTTGACAATTATCTAAATCTTTTAATATCATGTTTTCTATTTCTTTTTGTAATGTAGTGATTGCTAAATCATAAAAACCTTTTGCTTTTCCTTTTAATAATCGTTCTAATTTTTTCTTATCAAAACAATCTGCATTATTTTTATAGAATTCATACAATTTTAATGCTAATTGAATCTGTTCTTTTAATTTTGAATCTTGAACTTCATTCAAGTATTTGTTGCATAAATCTGTATTATTTACCAATAAAATACAAAGATCTGCTACACTTAGTTTTCCGTCTTCGGAAATTTCTACATCTTTTTTGTATTGGCAAATCGTTCTTAATACTTTTTTTTCATTTTCATTTAAGCGTCCATTGACATAATTATCTGATTGTTTTAAATCTGCAATTCCTTGTCGATAAGTTGCTTCGATATTTTGTGTATTTTGAAGTAAAGTATTTGAAGCTTTTTCATACATTTCACGAACAAAATTAACTTCTTCCAGTTCCTTTTTGCTCATGTTTCTAATATACTTTGCATAGATTTCTACCATTTTTTTATTTAAATATTCAAGGCATGATTTTAAACTTGCAATTCTATTTGCAAAAAATTCTTGATATGCTGTATCCATTTCTAGTACATCGATTTGGTTTTTTATTTTTTCGATATTTTCATTAATCTCTTGCACAATTCTTTTGTCTTCTTGTGACATATTGGCTAAACATTCCATTTTTTAATCCCCCTAAATTTCAGCTTTTTGAGCCGAATTTCTTTTTAATGGGTGTTATTATACCCCTTTTTTTTCAAATGTCAACAATTTTTGCTTATTTGGAATATAACAAAAATTGGCAAAGAAAAAATACATGAAATTTTATCACGTATTTTTTGTTCATATTACTCTTGGTTTTTTTCTCTTTTTGGATAGTTCTCTTTCATCTTTTTCCGCAATAGAAAGATTGCTCAGATTTGGTAATTCTATTTCTGTATTATAAATTTTATTTAATCGCTCTAAATCTTTCATAGTTAAGGAGTTTAAGTGATTTTCTTCTATAAAAGATTTAAATAATTGTAATAAGTCTAATATTTCTTTTATATTTTCAATTTCTCGAAAATTTAATTTTCTATTACGTTCACAGCCATATGTTTGGCAAAGTAAGTCGATAAAAGGATGTTCATAAGATTCTGTCTTCTTTCTTTTCTTTACTAATTCTTCTCTTGCCATAGAACTCCATGCAATATATTTATCACTGACTCTTCTCATAAAATCCAATAATACGGATTCTTTTGGAATACTAATTGATGCAAAATCATTTTCTATACTTTCAAAAGCTTTTGCATAAGAATTCTCAATTTCGGTTTTTGAATTTGGCATTGGAATTACGATTTCATTAGTAAGTGTTAAAAATTGCATGATTTGTTGCATATTTTCATTTTTTTCTCTTAAAAAATTTTTTTCTGTATATGGTTTATGTTGATCTTGATTAAAGTATTTTTTCTTTTTGGCTAATTCATGTTCATTTTTTTCTAATAAGCGTTCTGTTTCTTTTATTTGATTTTGAATTTCTTTATATTTTTCTTTTCTTTTTTTTGAAAATATTAAGAAAAATTTGGGACCATATTTTCTCAATTCTTCTTCTAAAACAACTTTTTTGATTTCTAATCCTTCTTTTTCTTGTTCTAATAAAGAAATCTGTTCATATCGATGATATCTGGCAAGTTCTCTTTCGGCTTTATGTCCTGTTTCACTTGCTTTCATTTTAAAAGTCTCTTGCCACATTTTAAAGTTTCTGTCATATTGGTTTAATTGTTCTTCTTCTAATGTGCTTTGATAGTAATATTGAAAGAAATTTTCGATATTTGTAAAAAAATCTTTATCATATCTCTGATTTTGCAAAAGTTCTAACAATAGTCGTTCTTCTTCTTTGGTTAGTGAACAAGCATTTTTTTTGATTTCAAATTTTTTGTAACAATAATCTAATAATTCTTTTTTTAAAATTTCAACATCTTTTAGTGATTCATTGAATTGTTGTTCTTCTCTTTCAATTTTTTGTTGATTTTTCGTTGTTTCTTCTTTGATTGATTCTTCTTTTGTTTTTAGATATTCATTTAATTGAACGTAATTTTCCAATCTTTCAATTATTTTATAAAAGCCTTCTATCTTTAATTTTTCAATAATGTTTAAGTAACCCTTTGGAAGTTTTAATTCTTCTAGTTCTCTTGCAATTAAAGTCTCTAGTTCTTTTTGGAAATCTTTACATAAATATTCGTAGAAGCTTGGAGTACAATCTTTTAAAAATTGTTCAAATTTCTTCTTGTCAAATTCTTCCGAATTATTTTTATATAAATGATAGAAATCTACAGCTCTTTCTATTTCTTGAATCAAATTTTTATTTTTCATTTTTGAAGTGAAATGTTTGCGAATTTCTTCTTCTTCTAAAAATAAAATACTTGCATCAATATATTCTAAATCTTTACTTTTGTAATATCTTCCTAATGTGAGGAAGTCAACAATTCTTTCTTTTTGTTTATTCGTTAGATGTAAATCTACGTATGTGTCTTGATTACGAAAATCTTTTAGAGCAGAGGAACCTAATTCTTTTGCGTTATCCATAGATTGTTTAAAGAGATTTTTATTAAATTCGTAACAATCTTTTGTGAGTTGACAATTTCGCAATTCCTTTTCTGTCATGTTTTCTAAACATTCTTCAATGATGTGAATGATTGTTTGTTTGATATAATCAATTGCTTCTTTTAAGCTGCCTATTTTTTCTTGAAAGAAGTTTTTGGAATAGTCATCCTGACTTAGTGAATCGATTTGTGTGGATAACTCTTCTATTCTTTTTTTTAAGTTCGTAATGATTTTTTCTTCTTTTTTATTTTTGGTACTTGTTATCATGACTGCTCTCCTTTATTTCATTTAATTTTTGTTCTATTTTTTCAAGTTTTTGCAATAGAACATATAAATTGTCTAATAAATTGTTCATTTTGTAATCTCCTTGTTAAAGAATGTTTTTTACAGTACCAAAATTTCATTTTCTTGTCAATTTTTTTCAAAAAAAAGACAATCTTAATAAAAAATTGTCTCACCTTTTTATACTCCTACGCTTTTTGTTTCAGGAAGTGTTGATCCTCCATCAATTACAAAGCCTTGTCCTGTTATATAACTTGATTCGTCACTTGCTAAAAATAGTGCAAGATATCCAAGTTCTTCAATGGTTCCAAGTCGTTTCATTGGAATACCTTCAGCAATCCCGTCTACAACACTTTGTGGATTTTTAGAATCGCTATCTTTTGCTATTTTTTCTACCATTGGCGTCATAATGTATCCTGGCTGGATGGCATTTACGGTTATATTATCTTCTACTACTTCAATTGCTAATGCTTTTGTAAATCCCATTAATGCTGCTTTGGTTGTGGCATAAGCGACTTCTCCAGAATCTGCAACCATCGGTCCAGTAACACTCGATAAATTTACAATTCTTCCATACTTCTGTTTTTTCATGTAAGGTAAAATTTCTTTTGTTACATTCCATGTTCCTTTGATATTGATATCAAAATGATAGTCTCTTATTTCGTCTGTCATTTCTAAAAATGGAACTAGTTTAGCAACTCCAGCATTGTTTACTAAAATATCTATTTTTCCTTTTTCTTGGATGATTTCTTCTACAATATTATGTAGTTTTATTTCATCTCTGATATCTACTTGGATTCCCGATACTTTTTGATATTCTTTTTTTAACTCTTCTAGAGTTTCATTTAGTTCTTTGGCATAATCTAAAATGATTACGTCAGCACCATTTTTTAAGAACACTTTGACAATTCCCAAACCATTACCCATTGCTCCACCTGTAACAATAGCTACCCTATTTTCTAATCTCATTTTCTTTACCTCCTAATTTTATTATAACCGAATTCTTTTCTTTTATTTTTATTTCTATTTTCTTTTTACACCATTTTTAATATGAATTTCCTAGATATAATATTAATTATGTGATAAACTTAGTGTTATAAAATAAAAAGTAAATATATTTTGGTTGACGGTCCATAATAGTTTTAGTAGGTGAATTTTATGAATTTATCAGCATTCAAAAAAAACAAAAAGAAAAAACAAACAATGATTATATTTAGTATCAGTCTTGTTTTGTTGGTAGCAGGAATTATTTTATACAGAACTTTTGCTTTGTTTGAAGAAACTGATGAGTATGATGTGATAAAGGGAAGTGTTCCATATTATGTTGATCAATATGATGTGAAAGTAAACTTTAAAGTAGATGGAGTGAGTGTAAATCAAGCACCAACTAGAGATGATAAAAAAGGAGTAG
>CAOWNX010000060.1 GCA_948552115.1 uncultured Bacilli bacterium | reverse complement strand
TTTAGGTCTTAAATCTTTCTCTCGTTCTTTTTTTTCTTTGACAAACGCTTCCAATTGATTTTGATCCATCAAAGCCCCACAAAAAGGACAAGTTGCTTTTTCATTTCCTAAAGATTTTCCACAATTTTTACAAACCATGTCACTCACCCAAAAAAGTATATCACGAATAAATCAAGAATTCTATTCCATACTAACGATAGTGATCATTATGTTTTTTATAAATACTTTTTTCTTTTTCTCAATATTAGGTTATATCTACGAAATGATTCTTCATTTTCTAGAACACAATATCAGAAATCAAATTTTAATAGGACCTTGGATGCCAATCTACGGAATTGGAATTATAATTACAGAATTATTAAATCGTTTTCTTTCCAGAAGACAAAAAGGTTTTAAAAAAATAATATACTGTTTTTTCTTTAGTATTATCATACTAACAATATTAGAAGAACTAGGTGGTCTCTTAATTGAAAAAATGTTTTGTACAAAATTTTGGAATTATGAAAGCATTCCCTTATCCATTGGACCATACATTAATATCTTAATTTCCATTCTCTGGGGATTTTTTGCAATGATATTAGAATATGTTGTACTACCAATCACTTCTCCATTCCTAAAAAAAATACCCAAATGGGTATCGATTCTATGTATCATTCTTTTACTAATTGATAACATCATAAACATTTATAATAAATCATGCCTCTTCGATAAACGTCTTACTCTTATGCGGTTCATCGAAAAGTAAATCCAAATAATCTTGTTGACGCAATGCTTCATAAACCATAATCGCAACCGTATTGGATAAATTTAAAGCTCTTACCTTATCCGTCATCGGCATACGCATACAATGACTCAAATATGGTTTTAAAATTTCTCTTGGAATTCCTGTACTTTCTTTTCCAAAAATAAAATAAATATTTTCTTCTGGATTACTATAATCAAAACTTGTATGTGGCTGATGACCATATCGTGTTAAAAAATAATAAGTTCCTGAATTCTTTTCAAAAAAATCATCAATATTTTTATAAATCGTATAATCACAATGTTCAATATAATTAACACCACTTCGTTTAATTGCTTTTTCATCCATAGAAAATCCAAGGGGTTCAATCAAATGAAGTCGTGTATGAGTTGCAACACAAGTTCTCATAATATTTCCAGTATTTCCAGGAATTTCAGGTTCAAAAAGAACAACATTTAACATAAACTACTCCTTATTTTTTAAATTCATACATATCTAAAACTTTAACGAAATCCGCTGCTTCCAATATCTTTTTATCTTCTCTTTGTGCAATCGTTACTAAATTTCCATTATTATAATAAAAAACTGCTGGAGTATGTAACAAAGAATGAATTCCCAAAACTTGATTGATTTCGTCCGCCATATCTTTCTCTTCCTTTTGCATGTCCGTCAAATCAATATAATAGAAATTATTTTGAAGGTGGTAGTCATTCATAATTTGATGCATTTCCTTTTCTAATTCATAAGTTTCTTCGATTCCACGATAATTAAAGAAAAGAAATAATGGAGAAGAAGAATTCGCAATTACTTGATTTAATTCATTCAAAGTTGTCTTTTTTACATCAATTTTTTTATGAATAAAATATCCTTCATCATACAATTTTTCTTGATAATTCTGAGTCATTTTATAGCCAATATACATAAAAATTAAAATCCAAACAATAATAATTCCAACAATAATATAATGAGACACAGGGATTTTTCTTAATTCATTATCTGTTTTCAACTCATCCTTTTTTTCCACAACAACTTCACGATCTAACGATAAAGACACAGGTTCTGGATCTACATTTTTTTCAATATAAAGTACACTACGTTTCTCTTTTACTGGTTTCTTTCCTTCTTTATTTGAAACTTTCTTTGTAGTAGAATTCGTTGTTACTCTGCTTTTTTTTGTTGCTGGAGTTTTTTTAGAATTTACTGTTCCAGTTTTTTTCTTATTCGTTCCACCACTGGTCTTTTTCTTATTGCTAACACTAGACTTATTTTTTTTAACTTCTTCCGCCATTACAAATCACCCTTTCCCATATTTTAACACAGATTTATTTTTTTTGGAGAATAATCATGCTTCTTCCATAATTTTTCGGATACGTGCTTTAATTAAAAAAATAAATTCCAATGATACATCTAATTTAGGAAGAATCAACAAAGCATCTTGCAATTTCGTTTTCAAAGAAGTATGATTAAAAACCTCTTCACTTTGCTCTCGATAAGAAAAAGAGGGATTCGGATGTTCTTCTACAAATCGCTCAATATACTTTTCTAAATCAAATAAAACATACTCTTTTAAATTATATTCATCCATTTCCATGACCCCATAATAAGCACCAATCAAACAAGAAAAATGATCTTTTGTATTCATAAAATCACCATTTAAAGTGTATCACAACAATCAAAAAGAGAATAGATAAAAATCATCCTCTTACATTTGCCTCTTCACTTCTTTTTTGGATAACACCCAGTCATAATGTTCACTTATAATTGGAGAATCACAATAGGAACACACATTCGATTGTTGATTATCCAATGGTGCATTACAATTTGGACACTTATTCTCTTTCTTCTCTAAGCTCCTCGTAAATGTCATTTCATAATCATACACAACTTTTCTACTACTTGTTCCTCGTACCACCTTATCTTTCTGATCCACGACATAATCATTGCACTCTACTAACATATGAACTTTCAAAGAAATATGGCTCTCATCATGTTCCATATCCAAAACCGCAAAATTTTGTAAATCAAAATTCTTCATCACATTTTTTTGTTTCTTTGCTTTTAAAATAGTCAATTGTGCTTGATAAGAATGATATAACTCATCCGTGGTATATTTCCGAAGTGTTTTAAAATCAAAATCCATCCATGCAATTTGAATCTTTTTATAAATTTCATAAGATTGATTTTGAAATTCATTGACATCAAAATCTGGCAAAATTTCTTTAATTCGTTCAATATCATAAGATTTTTTAGGAACAACCTTCTTTGATAACTGACCACTATACTTATTATAAAGTTCAACCACAATAAAAATAATAACAAAAAGAATAATAATTTCTGTCACACTCAAATCGCTAGAAGAACCAGAATCAAACGAAGAAGAGCTACTAGAACTAAAATCAGAAGAAGAACCACTATCATAGCTTCCTCCCCAACCAGAATCAGCAGATACTACTTTTGCACAAACAAATACAAAAAGAAAAAGAAGGAGAAAAAAACGTTGAAAAATTTTTTTCATACTAGAAAACCTCCCAAGAAGTTAAAAGCCAACCTGTGTGAGTCAAATCATAAACAGAACCACAATAATCACACATTCCATTTCCATTAACATCGATTGCTTTTCCACATCCAGGACAACGATGCACAATACTTTCTTCCTTTGTATCCTTTCTCTTACAAAAAATACAATTATTTTCTTTCTGAATTCTTGATTCTCGATTTCCAGAAACATAATCTCCAGATTCATTCAAATAATAATCCAAATACAACGAAGTAATATGTACTTTGATTTTATACGCTTCATCATTTTCTTCAAAAGATAATAAAGTAGTTTGTTTTACCGTAAGTTCATCAAACATATGAATTAATTTTCTATCATTTAACTCTTGTAATTGACATTCCAATTGTTGATAAATTGAATCTGTCACAAAATGTTTTATTCGTTTAATCTCTTTCATTGTAATAGCTAAACAAATCTGAATATATACATTATCCACAAAGGTAATAAACTTACTTTCAATAATAGGAGCATTTTCTCCTAAAACACGATGTTCCATAATTATTTTATAGGTTCCCCACATTCACTACAGAATTTACCACTTGCTTTGGCCCCACAAGCACTACAAAATTTACTTTTTCCTTCACTGATTGAAGTTTCTTCCTTTTGAAAAAGTGTTCCAGGCTCTGGCATATTTTCTTCTGCCACAGTTTCCTTGGAATCTACAGAATTAACAGAATTTAAAACATTCGCACCAACATTACTTGCCATATTCATAGAAGCAAAACCCATCATCGCTCCACTATCATTTTTCGATGCATTTACCATTGCTTCACTAACCGAAGAAGCCATCAAACCAGATTGTAAACTTTGATTACTAAAAATTCTCGCATCATCGATTTTATTGACACGTTTCATCGATTCATCCGTCAAATTAATATCTGCAATTGCCACATCCGTAACAACAAGCCCATATTGACGTTTCCAAGATTCATCAAGTACTTGGTTTAATTCATCCGAAATATCACTTCCATACATTCCAATATCTCCAAAAGAAACTTTATGCTTTCTCATTACCACAGAAATTGCTTTTGTAATTTGTTCAATAAATTTTGATTTTAATTGACTCCCTATTACATCCTCATAAGTAATACAATCATGAGGATTTGAACCAATCACATTTGTCACTAACAAAGCAGGATCAATCACTTGAAATGCATATTCTCCAAAAAAAGTTACTTCCAGCATTCCATATTTTTCATCAGTAATCTTTTTCGGTTGTGGACTACCAAATTTATTTCCAGTAATCACTTTGGTATTAACATAATATACTCGTTGATCATGTGCTGTTTGTCCACCATAAGTAATACGTTTTCCAATTGTTTTAATCGTATTCTTAATTCCTTTAAAAACACCACCTTCAAAAATAGTTGGTTCACTACTAGAATCATATTGATAAGTTCCACTTTCTGAAGTAAACTCTACGATCTCACCATTATCAATTAACATCATACAAGTTCCTTCTGGAATTACAATGGCAGAACCATTTGTAATAATTCCTTCACTTGGATTTTTGTTTCCTTCTCCATGACGTACAACACCTCTTTGAATTAACACATTTTGATCCATCTCAGGACAAACAACAAACTCCTTAAATTGATCTCCTAACGAAGAAGAAACAGAACTAGTCATAGCTTTTATTAAGCCCATAAATAAACACTCTCCTTATACTAATAGTAACATAATCCCAATTTTTTGGAAAAGAAATTCAAAAAAGATAGACACAAATCTACCTTTAATAACCCAATTTTTTATAATGATTATATAATTCTTGAAAACGATTAAAATGAACTACTTCTCTTTGACGCAACCATAAAAGTGGAGCAAGTAAATCTTCATCGTCCGTCAAATCAATTAAATTTTCATAAATAGCTCTAGCTTTTTGTTCTGCCGCCATATCTTCAGAAATATCTGCCAAAACATCTCCTGTAACTGCAAAATAACTTACCGTAAAAGGTACTCCATTCGAATCACTTGGATACACTCCCTTACCATGTTCTGTAAACATAGACCCAAGTCCACAAGCCTCCAATTCATCAATTGTAGCATCTTTTGTTAATTGATGAACCATTGTTGCAATCATTTCACAATGACCAAGTTCTTCTGTAGCAATATCATTTAATAAAGCTTTTCCTTTTTCATCTGGCATA
>CAOWNX010000059.1 GCA_948552115.1 uncultured Bacilli bacterium | reverse complement strand
TAAATTGATATTTCGATAAAATAAGGCATCACTTCTTGCCTCTTCGGTGTTTTCAATTTTAATTTGTTTGGTATTTTTTTCTAAGTATGTTAAAAAGTTTTCTGTAATTCTATTATTTGTATCTTGGTTGATAATAAATATATCAGGAGTTTCTTCGTTAAAATTCATACTTTGTTCTTGATTTTGAAAATTGAATATTCCATAAAAGATTAGTATTCCAGTATATAATAGAAGGATCCATTTATTTTTATTTAGTATTTTTAAAAACGTTTTAAATACTGTCATACTTTTGCCTCCTTAATACGATGGTAGAAAGTATTAGTAAAATACCTGAAAAAATGAGTAAACTGATGCAATTCATAGTATAGCGATTCATGGTGTCGTAATAATAAAGTGAATATAATCCATCGGTTATCTTATTGGCAGGATTTAGTTGGTTGAGTAATGGAATGTGGGTGTCAATGACATATTTCATTGTAATTCCCATCATTCCAGATAAGAAGCATCCTGTCATGGTAATGGCTAAAATGATTCCTGTTTTGGTGTTTTCGCTCCCTTTACATAAACAAGCGGTTGCAACACCTAAGGAAAGTCCCGCCAAGGATCCAATTATTGCAAGGAGGATAATATAAAATGTTTTGGATCCATAATCTACTTTTAATACCACTATGGTATAGAGAAATAATAGTGCTAGACCAAGCAGTTGAGTGAGGAAAGATGCTAGGATACTACTTGCTAGTAATGTACCTTTTTTGGAAGAGGAAATGGATATTCTTTTTCCAACAGCACTCATGTTGGCTAAATTTTTATTGATTGCAACCATACCAAGAATTCCACCATATAGGCAAGTCATGGCAATGAGTGTATAGTATTCAATCATGGTATAGCTCATATTTTTTGAGGAATTATCTTTGATATTTATCGGATTCTTTTGAATTTCTTCAATTTTACTCGTAATACGATTTATCATTTCACCAAAATCTTCTATATTCGTTTGTTTTTGTATTTCCGTTTGGATGATGGTTTCATAAAGGGTCGTAGTTTCAGCGATTTCTTCTGTTACTTGTTTGAATATGGTTTCGTTGATCCCACTATTTTTGACAATTATTTTTGGAGTTTCTTCGAAAAGTAAGTACCCAGATATTTCATCATTCTCCAAGGATTGTGCTAGTTCTTGTTCAGTTCCATATTTGATTTCAAACAGTTGATTGTCTTTCTCAGAATTACTCAATTCTAAGAATGTTTCTTGCCATAATGTTTGTTGATTCCAAGTCTCATTTGTTACAATTCCAATTTCAATGATACTTAATTTTTCATTACTTTCAATGTCTTGGAAAGCTAGCTTAAAAAGTGTACCTAAAATGATTGGAAATGCAAACGTCCAAAAAATGAGTGCTTTGTTTTTATATAATGCTTTTAATGCATATTTTAAATTATGAAAAAACATTAGTCTCTTAAATCCTTTCCTGTTAGTTCTAAGAATACATCATTTAGGGTCGGACGCTCCGAAAAGATTTTGTTGTAAAGTATTTTTTCTTTTTTTAAGTAATCGATTAATTCTAATAAATTATTTTTTCCTTTTTTATAAATAATATGAAGTAGCTGATTTTCATAGGTCACAGATTCTATTTTTCTTCTGTTTTAGTTCGTCGATGTAAGCAGAATCTAACTCTTCGATTTCCACAGTTACTTTTTCTTCGATCTTGGCAAGTGTTTTTAGTTCATCGGTTGTTCCACTTGCTAAAATACGTCCAGAATCTAAAATGATTACTCGGTCACAAAGAATTTCTACTTCTTCCATGTAATGTGTCGTGTAAATAATTGTTGCTCCATTGTCACGCAATTTTTTGATTCCATCTAAAATGTTATTTCTACTTTGTGGGTCGACTGCTACGGTTGGTTCATCAAAAAAAATAATTTTTGGTTTATGAGCTATTCCACAAGCAATATTGAGTCTTCGGAGTAGTCCTCCAGAGAGCTCACAGGGATAATATTTTTTATAGTTATCTAATCCTACAAAATGAATTGCTTCTTCAATATATTTTTTTCTTTTTTCTTTTTCTGTTATGTATAATCCGCAGAAAAAATTAATATTATCGTATACATTTAATTCTTCAAATACTGCAACATCTTGAAATACGACTCCAATTTCTTTTTTTACTTCATATGAAGTGGGAGTCATGGACTGATTTAAAATTTTGATTTCTCCTTTTTCAAAATTTAATAAAGAAAGAAGGCAATTGATTGTTGTAGATTTCCCAGAACCATTTGGTCCGAGTAATCCCAAAATTTCACCTTCTTTTACTTCAAAAGATAAATCGTCTACCGCTTTTTTTTCTTTATATTTTTTTGTTAAATTTTTGACTTCTATTATATTCATTTTCTCACTAACTTTCAAAATTTATATTAATACTTCCAATTCCTCCATGAATATCTAACATGTGGTTTCCACTACCGATTCGATCTGATTTTATTTCTTTTCCGTCAATCTTTATGGAACCAATTCCTTTATCGATTCTGATTTCATAGTCTTCTTTCTTTTTTAAAATAAAATTCATTTCTCCTACGCCACAATCGATTTTGCTTTTTCCATAGATATTTTCTCCAAGTATTACTTTTCCTACACCAGCATCTAAGTCTAAATTACGTAGTGTTGAGGAGGTGATTTCTAAAAGTCCTGCTCCTCCATCGATATCTGCTTCTTTAAAATTAGAATTCGTCATTTTTAAAGTTCCTGCTCCTTGATCTAGGTCTAGGCGATTCGCAGTAATTTCTTCGATGCTTATTCTTCCAGCTCCAGCATCAATTTTTAACTCTTCCAAGGAAACAGTGGCTGGGACAGTAATAATAATTTCCCCCGATCCAGCGCCTCCAAACCAACGATGGTTTTCTTCTACTTTTAAGGTTTCATTTTTTACATAAGATTTGAAGTATTGACTGACATGATTCGCTTCAACATTAAACTCTAAGCCTTCTTTTATATAAAGGTTTGAAGTATTGACATCGATATCAATGCTTCGAATATCTGTAAAGGTATTTTTGTAAAATTCATTGCCAGAACTACCAAAGCCACCGATCCAACTAAACGCATATAAAATTGCTTGTAGGATACTTACCATAATAAAGATAGCAAGTCCAATGGCTAAAATTTTTATTGTTTTTTGAGCACCATTCATTTAATATCCACTCCTCCAAATAAAGAGAATGCTTCAATGTATATCGTTTTTTTATTATCTTTTTGATTGGATGCTCGATTGGTTACTCCTCCAAAGATTGATGTAGGTTTTACTTTTACTGTTACATCTTTGGGTACGATAATTGTGATTCCTCCAAAAATGGCACTCGATGTAATGACCGTTTCTTCTTTTAATTTTGCACTAGTTAAATCTAGAACGATACTTCCAAATACCGCATCTAAGTTTACTCCTTCAAATTTATCATCTGGTTCTACTTTTTGCTCTGAAAATGTTGCAGCAATTGTTTCCATTCCGTTTTTCTTTGATATATTTATTTTTTCTGTGATTACTTTTTTCCAACAATTTCGAAAAATTAGTGAAAGTCCAATGGCAATTAGTAGGAATGGTACAAATAGTTTTGCTAGGATATCAAATGAAATAATGTCTCTACAAGCTAGTAATAGTGCACATCCAATACACAAACCTATGATATTTCCTACTTTACTTTCTCCGTCATTAAATAATCCGATAAAGCATGGAATGATGATAAATAGTGTCCACCACCCTTCAAAAAAGATGTCGATGTGAGCAATTCCTAAGCTATTGATACCGATAATAATTCCAAGACCAATCAACAATAATCCCCATAATACTTTACTTGTGTTTTTCATAATATTCTCCTCTCACACTTCAAAGTAATTTCATTATATCATACAATAAAAAATCTTTCGTTTTTTATTCTAGAAAAAAACAAACTTTTTTAGAGTTTGTTAACACATTAATTATTTTATTGTATGATAATATTATCAGAATTAATATAAAAACTTTTTTCTTTCCTTCTAATTATAACATGCCAAAATTAATTCGATATTTGAAACATTTTTAATGCTTATTCTTTTGATAATCGATACTTGCTTTGATAAAGGAATCAAAGAGTGGATGAGATTTGGTTGGACGACTTTTAAATTCTGGATGAAATTGGCAAGCAATAAAATGAGGGTGCATTTCTTTTGGAAGTTCTATGATTTCTACTAAGTTACTTTCTGGATTCATTCCAGAAAAAACGATACCTTTTTCTGATAAAACATTTTTATATTCGTTATTAAATTCATAACGATGACGATGTCTTTCTAAAATGGTTTCACTTTTATAATCGGCATAAGCAAGGGTGTTTGGGGTGATTTTACATTCATAGTTTCCGAGTCTTAGTGTTCCTCCTTTATTGACAATTGCTTTTTGGTCAACCATTAAATCAATGATTGGATTTTGACAATTGGCATCAAATTCTTTGGAAGAAGCGTCTTCGATATGGCATACGTGTCTTGCAAATTCGATGACTGCAATTTGCATTCCTAAACAAATTCCTAAATATGGAATCTTATTTTCTCTTGCATATTGGCACGCAAGAATTTTTCCTTCAATTCCACGAGAACCAAAGCCACCTGGAACTAAGATTCCTTTGGAAGTTTTGAATATTTCTTTTAAGTTTGAATCTTTTTTTTCTAATAACTCGCTATCAATCCAATTAATTTTGATTTTTGTTTTATATTTATATCCAGACGCTTTTAGTGCTTCTTTGACAGAGAGATAAGCATCTTCTAATTCTACATATTTTCCTACTAAGGCGATTTCTACTTCTCCTTTTAAATTTTCCGTGGTATGTAGTAATTCTTCCCAATCTTTTAGATTGCTTTTTTTCACTTCTAGTCCAAATTGTTCTAAGATAATCTCTTCGATATGTTGGTTATGAAAGTTAATGGGAATTTGATAAATATTATTTACATCTTTGGCTTCAATGATATTTTTTTCTGGAATGCTTCCAAATAAAGATAATTTTTTTCTAATGTTATTTCCTAAATCAATTGGAGCACGTGTTACTAATATTTCTGGTTGAATCCCTAAACGTCTTAATTCGATGACACTGTTTTGGGTTGGTTTGGTTTTTAATTCATTGGACCCAAATAAGTATGGAATGAGTGTGGTATGTACAAAAAATGTATTTTCTTTTCCTTGTTCTAAACGAAATTGTCTTAATGATTCCATCATCACGGCAGATTCGATATCTCCAACCGTTCCTCCAATTTCGGTAATTACAATATCCGCATTACTGGTAGTAGCTGCTTCATAAATTTTATTTTTAATTTCATTTGATATGTGGGGAACAATTTGGATGGTTGCTCCCAAGTAATCTCCTCTTCGTTCTTTTTCTATGACACTGGAATAAATTTTTCCATTGGTAATGTTTGATGTGTAATTTAATTCTTCATCAATAAAACGCTCATAGTGACCTAAATCTAAATCGGTTTCACAACCATCTGCGGTCACAAATACTTCTCCATGTTGAATGGGTGACATGGTCCCTGGATCCACATTCATGT
>CAOWNX010000058.1 GCA_948552115.1 uncultured Bacilli bacterium | reverse complement strand
GAAAACGGAATATCTTTTTCTTTCTCTAAGTCTGAATCTACTAAATAACACTCTTGAATTGCTTTCATTGTAGAATTTTCATCCACGGAAAACTTAGCAAAACCAGCCAATATTTTTTCAATATACGAAACTTCTACTTTAGAATTCGGTATAATTTCCTTTAAAGCCATTTTACCTTCTGTAAGAGTACCTGTTTTATCCAAACAAATTACATCGACACGTGCAAGAGTCTCCATTGAATGCAACTGTTGTACTAAGACTTTATAACGACTAAGTCGAATCACACTCACTGCCATAACAGAACTCGTAAGAAGCACAAGGCCCTCTGGAATCATTCCAATCAAAGCAGCAACAGTCGCAAAAATAGATTCTGTAACATTCATATTTGTTGCATTCATTTGACTAAAATACATCACGATTCCAATCGGAATAATAAAGAGAGAAATAATTCGAAGAAGACGTTCAAAAGAATCCATAATTACTGAATTAGCCTTTTTGACATACTTAGCACCTGCACTAATCGTAGAAACATAATTCTCTTTTCCTACATGTTTCACTTGAGCACGAGAAGTACCACTCACCACAAAGCTTCCACTCAAAATAGAATCTCCTCGACCTTTCAAAATTGGATCAGACTCTCCTGTAATAAAAGCTTCATTCACTTCCATCTCACCATCCAAAATCATAGCATCACACACAATTTGATTTCCTGCTTTTAAAACCATGATATCATCAAGTACTACTTCATCTAATAAAACTTCACAACTCTCTCCATTCCGGATTACACAAACTTTAGATTCAGATAATAAAGATAAACGATCAATAATCTTTTTAGAAATAACTTCTTCAATAATACTAATAATCGAATTAATTATAATAACTCCCATAAACAAACAATTTTTAATTCCTTGAAACATTTGTCCACTAAAAATACCAGCACTAAAAACAGCTGCTCCCAAACAAATATTTAAAAAATTAAAATAAGTAAAAAAATTGGAAGTAATAATTTGTTTTATCGTTTTCGTTTTCGGTTGATCATCATAATTATTAAGACCTTTTTGCATTCGTTCATGAACTTCTTCTGTTGATAAACCAGATTGAAAATCAGTTATTTTTTCTTGATTCATCTCTTCACCTACTCAAAAACCATTATAACACCGATACAATACCTTGGAAATTACAAATTTGTAAGATAAATGACCAATCTTTATGATTAAAATTTATATTTTTTTCAAAATATGATATCCTAATACTAGGAAGTGTTACATATGAAAAATAAAATTGTTGGAGTTGGAGTTGGAATTTTTGTTTTTCTATTTATCTTTATTGTTGTAAGTTCACAACGAGATCCAAATCATTTTAAAGATGTGACGGAAATGCATATCACAATATCTGATCAAACTTATGGAAACAAAACAACCTCAAAATCTTTAGTAATTAACAATCAAGAAGTAATCAAAGAATTAATCAAACCATTAAAAAAATTTGAATTCACCCCAAAACAAAACAACATAAATACAAATTACATTGTATCTTACGAAGTAAAAATGAATAACGGATATTCTCTAACATTTGGAAATAATTTGAACAGTTTTGACCAAACATGTCAAGCAAAAATAAACAATCAAGACTTAGAACAATGTGCCCCAAAAGATTTTTATTTACAAATAATTAATATTATCCAAGCCAATACTTAAAAATACATATTACATTGTATTTCTTCTTTCAGAAAGGTAATTTATGAAACGAAAAACTATCCTCCAACTTTTTATCGTGATCGTAGTTCTTTGTGGAAGCATTTACAACTTTTTTCAACTTGACAAATATCACTTCAATCAAGTCTCTACCATTCAAATCGAAGCATATATAATGGAAAATGAAATTGACTTTAAAAAATATTACATAAACATTACCGATAAAGATATAATTAAAAATTTAGTCAAACCGCTAAAAAATTGGAATTTTGAGCGAAAAAAAGAACAAGACAATGACTTACATGAAGCCAATTACTACATTCAAATGAACAATGGATTTACCGTAAGTTTCGATTCAAATTTTTCCACATCGAGTTGTCTTGCAACCATTCAAAATGAAATCATCGAAGAATGTGTCCCTGATGAATTTATTAAAAATATCAAAGAAATCATTCAAAAAGAATATTCTAAACACCAATAGAATATCCTTTTTTCTTTAAATAACATTTTCGTAAAAAGTCAACTGGCATGACAGTAAACGATAAAAGAAGTACCAATCCAAACTCAGAAGCAGTTAATCCATAAGTTCGAAACAAATCTCCTCCATGATAAATTAAATAACACTGTACTGTACAAATAAACACAATAACGATTAAAAACACAACATTTTCTTTCAAATGAGCAAATAAATTTAAACGATGCGTTCTAGCATTAAATGCATTACAAACACCAATAAAGATAAACATAGCAAAATATGCAGTCATAAAATATTTACTCTCCTCACCAACTCGAACCAATTGTTTAAAAATAGGGAGTTTTAAAAACAAAATACACAAGAAAGCAGAATACAGACCAGTAAAAACAATCTGACTATACATATAACCATTCATAATTGGTTCATTTTTTTTCTTTGGTGGTTCTTGCATACTCTCTTTCAGCGCCGGTTCAAACGAAAAAGCAAGTCCTGCAAACGTATCCATAATCATATTAATCCAAAGCATTTGAATAATTGTAATTGGAGTATTTACTCCAATAAAAGGACCGATAATAGATAAAGTTAAAGCACACATATTACAAGTAAGTTGATAAATAATAAATTTACGAATACTCTTAAAAATAGTTCTTCCATACAAAATCGCAGTACTAATTGACTTAATATTATCATCTAAAATAACAATATCCGAAGCTTCTTTACTCACTTCTGTTCCACTACCCATAGCAAATCCTACATTTGCTTTCTTTAAAGCTGGAGCATCATTAACACCATCTCCCGTCATTCCTACTATTTGATCCATATTTTGTAAAATGCGAACCAATCTACTTTTATCTTGTGGATAAGCTCTTGCAACAACGCGAAGTCTAGGAATAAAAGCTTCAATTTGTTCATCTGTATAGCCTTGAAGTTCATTACTTGTTAATACCAAATCAGATTTAGAAGTAATCAAACCACATTCTGTAGCAATAGCTTTGGCAGTATCTGGATGATCACCTGTAATCATAATCATTTGAATACCCGCATGTTGAATACTTTGAATTCCTTCATAAGCTTCTTCTCTTAGTTCATCTCGAATACAAACAATTCCAAGAAATACCAAATCTTTAAAATTTGTCCCATCAAAAACATCATTCGAATATGCTAACACCAAAAGACGATTTCCTAACTTAGTAAGTTTTTGAATTTCTTCCAATATTCCTTCTTGATGAAAAAAAGCTCGCTCTACCCCAGATTCATTCAAATACCTTGTACAATATGGTAATAACTTTTCACTAGCACCTTTAAAATAAGTAACAGATTTATGACTTTCCGAAACCGTAATAGCAGAGTATTTATTCTTACTATCAAAAGAAATTCGATTCAATACCTCCACATGAATTTCCTCTGGATGAATAAAACGCATCAAACAACGATCTGTAGAATTTCCACCAATTACTTCACCCAGCTCATCATAAAAAGAAGAATTATTCCATAAAATCGAATGATATAACTTATCATAAAATTTTGAATTTATCTGAATTTCCTCTTCTGTTTTATATAATCTTAAATTGGCATCAATAATTCCAGTAACTTCTAACTTTCCTTTTGTTAACGTTCCGGTTTTATCTGTAAGTAAATAATTTAAACTTCCTGTCGTTTCAATTCCAGTCATTTTGCGAACCAAAACATGTTCCTTTAACATTCTTCTCATATTACTAGAAAGCACCAAAGTAATCATCATTGGTAATCCTTCAGGAACTGCTACAACAATAATCGTAACGCTTAGTGTTAATGCATAAATAATAGAATCCATCATCAAAGGAAAATTGGAAAGTGTTGCGAGTATCTTAGCACCATCAAATTGATTTTGTAGCACAATAACAGAAAATAAATAAGAAATCATAACAAAAAAAGCTCCAATATAGCCAATTTTACTAATCACTTTAGCAAGACCACGAAGACGAATTTTTAATGGACTTTCTGGTTCTTTTTCCTGAACTTCTTTAGCAAGTCCTCCATAAAAGGTTTGATCCCCTACACTCGTTACCAACATTCGAGCCATACCAGAATAGACAACTGAACCACGATATACTTTATTCTTTTCTTCAATTTCATGAATGACAGCATACTTAGAAGCTTCCTTACTTTCCCCATTTAAAGAAGATTCATCCACACTCAAGTTCCCTTCAATTAAATGACCATCTGCTGGAACCTTATCTCCACTTGATAGTATTACAATATCTGATACTACAACCTCAGCAATTGGAATTTCTTTGATCACACCATCTCGAAAAACTTTTACAACAATCTGACTAGACTCTTCTTGCAATCTTCGAAATGCTGCTTCACTTCCATATTCACTAATCGTTGAAATAAATGTTGCCAAAAAAACAGCAATTAAAATTCCAAGTGTTTCAAACCAATCAAAATCACGAAACAAAAACACAACTTTAATTGCTAATGCAATAAGTAATATCTTAATAATAGGATCCCCCAAAGATTCTAACAAAAGCCGAAAAAAACCATTCCCTTTTACTTTACTAATTTCATTACTACCATACTTTTTTCTTAAAACTGCTACATCCTCTGATTTAACCCCTAAGTTCATCGATTCTTGTCCTCCTCCATAAACTATATGAAGAAGAAAAAAGTTTACCACAAAAAAAGTAATGAAGAAATCATTACTTTTACTACTTTAACAATATATTATTATAAACTACACATGATAAAGTTTTGCTTTTTTACGAGTAACAAAGTAAAGTGCACCTGCAACTCCTAAACCACCTAAAACAATTACATATGGAATTGCACTTCCTGTTTTTGGGTTTTCAGGTAAGCATTCTTTTTCATATTGAGCTTTAGTACATTCTTGGCTGTTCTTACAATAATATTTTCCACCTTGAGTACCACAAGAAGGATATGTTGTAGGAATCTCAGTTGTTCTCACTGCAAGTTGAATTCTACAATCATCAGCTTGATTATTTACGGTATAAGTAACTTTTGCAACTAATTTTTTACTTCCTGCTGAAACACCAGTCTTACTAGAAAAGTCAAAAGAAACTTTATTTCCATTTACCTTAGGTGAAGGTGCAGTCCAATCTCCTAATTCCTCATATGATTTATAAGTCATATTAGTCAAAACAACATCGACAGAAAAATTAGTAGCAGTACCTTCCGTTACAGAAATACCAATATAACAAGTAGCAGTAGCTCCATCTAAACTTTTAGGACATAAAATAGAATTATTATTTAAAGTAATTGAACTCATTTTATCATCAGCAGAACCAAATACAGTACCCTTAAATGAAGCAGCTTTAACACTCATCGGCATCAAAACAATCGCAATAGCTAACAATAATCCCAAAACTTTCTCTTTCATAACAAATAACCTCTTTTCAATATCATAATTTTAGT
>CAOWNX010000057.1 GCA_948552115.1 uncultured Bacilli bacterium | reverse complement strand
TAAAATTGATATGATTGGTTCCATCTGTGATCTATTATCTAGAGGAGCAATCATCAGCATGTTCGTTGTAACACTACTCCTTCCATCTCTGTTATTACTCTGTGACTCTATAATTATAAAAACCACTCGTGGTATGAAAGAAGGTATAAAAATGAAAAAGAAAAAAATAATCACAGCGCTATCATTATTAATGATAACACTTCCCTTACAAACCAATGCGTTAACAAAAAAAGAAACTATCTATTCCAAATTAAACTATGATGGAACTACCAATAAAACCGTAGTCTCCAACCACTTATCATGGACAACTCCAGATACCTTAGAAGATAATTCAGAACTAGAAGACATTCTAAATATTAGTGGCCAAGAAACATTTGAAAAAAAAGAAAACCAATTATCTTGGAAATCCATAGGAGAAGATATTTTCTATCAAGGAAATACAGAAAAAGAACTTCCTATCAAAACAAAAATCACATACTACTTAAATGAAGAAGAAAAAGATTTCAAAGAAATAATTGGAAAAAGTGGAAAAATAAAAATTTCCATTCAATATCAAAACAATTTGAAAAACATAGTAAAAGTAAATGGAACAAATACAGAATTATATACACCTTTTGTAACAACCATAGGTACCATGTTAGATGGCAAAAACAATAAAAACATTACCATTAACAATGGAAAAGTCATTAGCACAGGAACTCGTTCTATGATTGTTGGAATTGCATCTCCTGGCCTTTATGAATCCATGAAATTAAATAATTTCAAGAACTTAAACGAAACAATTATTACTTATGAAACCACAAATTTTTCCTTCCACAGTATCTATATCGTTTCAACTCCAAAATTACTAGAAGAAAACGACTTACAAATATTTCACAAAATGGATGATTTATACAACAACATGAGAGAACTTCAAAAAAACATGGATGCATTAGAAGCTGGAGCGCAAGAACTTGAAAAAGGAGCAAACACTCTAACTAGTGGCTCCAAAGATTTAGTAGCAGGATTAAAAAGTGCCAAAGATGCAAGTGATAAATTAAAAAATGGAGCGATAACGTTAGAAAAAGGATTAAAACAAATTACTACTTCCTTATCAAATGCTCAAAAAGAAATGCAAAAAATAAATATAGAAACTTCACTCCAAGACTTAACAAAATTAAAAACACAAAATACAAGTACCATAAATGCCCTAATCAAAAAAACTGGTATGAAAGAAACAGAACTTGCTAGTCTTTATCAACAAAAGAAGTTACAAACTTATCAAGGAAAAGATGAAAAACTACTTGCTCTAAAATCTACTTATGAAATGATTACATTATTAAAAGCAAACAACACAGCAATCGACACGACAATCACTACATTAAAAACATTGAACACTAAATTAAATGCATTAATGACTACTTTAAATCAAGCACTATTAAGTGCAGAAAAAGGTTCCAATGCTTTATCGAATGGCCTAACAGATCTGACGAAAGGAATCAATACCCTTTATCAAGGTGCAAATCAATTAAATACTGGTATGAATACACTTCACCAAGGAACACAAGCTTTAAGTAAAGGCGCTACTGCTTTAAATAAACAAGGGATTAACAAATTAAATAACTATGTGAAAACATTAAAAAACTACAGTAACAAATTAGAGGCTTTAACAAAATTAAGTGAATCGTATCCAGGATTTACATCAAATAATTGTAACGAAACTTACTTCATATCCATTGTAAATCCTACTTCTAATACATTCCAAAGATAGAAATTTTCTATCTTTTTTAATGGCTTAAATACTCTCCAATCTCTTTAGCAATTGCATCTACAATTTCAGAGTCAAAAGTATCAAAGGACACCTCAACACCTTTCTTTTCTAATTCTTCCATAAAATGAACACAAGCCATCAAATAAGGAAAACGTTCAGGAGTATCTACAACTCCATCTTCGAGAAAGACAAGAAAATCTTTCAAAATTTTTGAGACAATTTCATGATTAATTTCTAATTTCATAATATTACTTCCTTCCAAAAAAAAACTACTCATATCATCTGAGTAATTTCTAAACATGAATTTTCTTCTATTGAGGGTACTAAACGAAACAATAAAGCAATTTTTAAATAACAACTTTTCTTAATTTGATAATATTTATGAGGTGATTTATTAAGACGATTTCGTATAATCTTATCAAGCTCTCTTTCTTCTAAGGAATATGTATAAACTATCATTTCATCATCGGTTAATTGAGATTTTAAAAATTCTATTTTTTTCTCAAAGTCAACAACATAATTTAAACATTGATCTCTCTTTAAGACTGTCCTAAAAGTTAAATCTTTTTTCATTTTTTATGATTTAAAGATTTTAAATTTATGACATCCTTACTTATTTTACATAAATATTCTTGAGCAAAAAATTGTTTCGCATTAAAATCATCAAACAATTTAATTACTTCTTCAAATAATTGACGTGTATCATATTGATTCATTATCCTTTCTTCTAGTAATACTCTCATAAATCCCCCTTATGGAAAAAATTTCCAATGATGTATTTATTTTATATAAATAAATCAAAATGTCAAGGATTCTTTGCCATTTTCAAAGCTCAACTTGTATTTTTGCAAAGAAAAAAGAACTCCATAAGAATTCTTTAAGCGAGAGCTAACCTCAATTATAACCATAATACCACATAACTATGTCTTTGTATATGTCAAAATTATGTATGAATTCGTTCCCAATTTATGTCAAAATTATGTATGAATTTGTTCCCAATTTATGTCAAAATTGTTCCCAGTTTGTATCATTTTTATTTTCGAAGTATATCATTTTCATGTCACAATTCTTTCCAACTCATGCTATAATTTCCCTTTAAAATTTGGAAAAAAGAAGGCATTTGATGATAACATTGTTCTATAATTTCATCATCAGATAAATTAAATATTAAATTTTTTAAATAAATCATATACTCTTTAGATACATGTTTATCAGAAAAATATTTAGTAAATTGGTGAGTAATTACTTTATTATCTATACAAATCATAATAAAAACCAAATAGCCTTCTTTGAAAACATCTAATTTTAATTGAATAATAATATATTGAAAAATATCTCGTTTAATATCTATCATTTCTTGAGTTTGACCATTATCAAAAACATAATTATTCTTATGAAAAAAATAATCTAATAAATTTTTTCGATAAATTTTATTCAAAAGCCTTTTTGATTTAATTTCAGATTTCATAACTTTACCTCATTACAAATGAACTAATCTTTTTTGATCTTACGTCTTCCATAATCAAATTTTTTCAAAAAATTATTAGCATCAATTAACATTAATTCAAATTCTTTATCTAAATCTAACTCTAGTTTAGAAGCAATTTGAAAAGTTACATCAAAAAGCCTAAAAATACGATTTTTAATAAAGTCATCTAATGTAGCAAAACCAGCACGTGGTTTTGAAAATCGCAAACCATACTTTTCCATAATCGCTTCATTTAATTGACCGAATAAGACTGGATACGCATACCAACTAGTTTCTTCCAATGATGCAATTGTTTGGATATCAAAAAAATTAAAATTCATACTTGCAGAAAGAGCAATCAATTGCAATAAAACATCAGAAAATTCATCACCCATATTTGTAAATTGTCTATTTGGTTCATTCACAGCATCACTAGAATATATAATGTTATATACATGTCCAATTTGAATGGCTAATTCATTTAATATTACCATTGGAGACCAATCATGATCCCTAGTTTTACCAAAATCGTAACTCAATTTAAGTGCCGCATCATAATAATGATTTAAAAATAACATAATTTCTTTCATTTATTTATTCCTCCTTAAAATATATGCTTTCGAATCATTCAAACATGAATTATAAACATCATTTAAGCCTCTACTATTTTTAGAAAATACTTTTACTCCTAATATATGAATTAAATATATTAAAATTTGTGTTGGTAAAGGATCTCCAATCAATTCTATCGAATTGTTAGAATGAATAACATATTGATATCCTTCTAAATTAAATTCTTTCAATATATAATGTAATTTTTTTAAAACAAAATCAAAATCTATTTCTTGAACAGCTCTTTGACACCTTTCTCTTTGCTCTAAATCACAACTACAAGAACGATTACATTCTTCAGTACCATAATAAAAACATGGACGCTGAAAAACAGAATTAAGTGCACAACTATTTAAAAAATAAGTATTTCTTAATGTTGATTGATGTTGAAAAAATTTCCAAGATTCTTCGGGCCACACAGAGGAAGAATGTGATAGTTCTGATAGATTAATATCCTTTAATTCTTGCCAAAAATCATAAAATTCTAACTTCTTAGAATCTACCATTAAACCTGTTACTACACAGGCTTGTGAATAATTTTTGACGCGATCTAACAACGCTTTTATTTTATTTTTATCGGAATTTTGTGGAATAAAGGGACGATAATAATGTACAACAGGTATTTTATTTTCACTTAGCTTTTTAAAATTATTCACTATCTCATCTGGATTAACATTAGGCTCTAATTCTTGATTCAATCCAGAATAGCTTAAATAAATCACTATATTATGTCCATTCTCTTGAAATTTTTTGAATCGTTCAATGATATAATCTGGAATTTTACATTTTGTAATCAAAACAATATCATTAAATATTCCTTTCTTTTCTATTATCTCTAGTATTTTCAATAAATAAGATCTATTATTTTCGGATAAAAAAATATCAGTATTAGGAAATAAACACAATGGAATATCTTTATCATAGTAAGGATATTGTAGTAATTGAGTTATCGATTCTTCTGGTGAAGCATACACAGTTATTTCGGGATATTGATTAAACAAAAAACAATATTTACAACCATTAGAACATCCTACAATAGAATTAATTACTAACCAAGTATAATGTAAATCAATCACACTCATAAAAAAACCTCCTGCTAACAGGTGGCTATTATACAAAAAATATAAAATAATAACATTAATTATTTTTGTAAAATAATTTTGCAAAATTGCAAATAATACTAATAAATATCTATTTTAAACAACTTCAAAAATTCAATAGTAGAAGGCGTTACCATCTCTTTAACATAAGATAAATTAATATCTGCAGACATTTCTGTTCTTTCTAGTTTTAAAAATGTATGATCACATATCGCCGGTTCTAATAGAATTCCTACTCCAAGTCCACTTAAAATAGAGGATTTCATATCTTCAAAAGTATCAAATTCATATATCACTTTAAAATTATAATTATTTTTTTTGAAAAAATGATCAAAGAAAGTCCTATCTTCTATGCTATTAGTTGGAATAATAACGGGAGCCTGAGATAGACTTTCATAATGAAATTTTAAAGGATTATAAGTGAAGCAATAGTATGATTTCATTAAATGTACTTGTTGCAGACTATCAAAATCATATATCCGATTAGAATTAACCTTATAAATTATAACATCTACGCTATATTGCTTTAATCTTTTCAACAGCATTTCAGTATCTCCATGTATTACTTTAAGATTTATTTTTGGAAATTTTTTTACAAATTTTTCAAGTTTAGATTTTAAAAAAGCATCATCTAAATCCGAATTAATTCCTATAGTTAATTTACAATTATCTAAATGTTTC
>CAOWNX010000056.1:2085-5829 GCA_948552115.1 uncultured Bacilli bacterium | reverse complement strand
AATTATATAATGATTTGATGGAAAATAACATCGAAGTCATATCCGAAGACGAAACAGGAGAAAAAGAAGGAGAAACTCCAATTATACTAAATGATTCTGAAATCACCAAAGATGTAAACATTAATGACCCTGTAAGAATGTATTTAAAAGAAATTGGACGCATCCCTCTTTTGAGTGCTGAAGAAGAATTAGCACTTTCTGTCCGTGTCGCAAATGGAGAAGAACAAGCAAAAAATCGCTTAGCAGAATCGAATCTTCGTTTAGTCGTAAGTATTGCCAAACGATATGTGGGAAGAGGGTTACTATTTCTAGATTTAATACAAGAAGGAAACATCGGTTTGATGAAAGCCGTAGACAAATTTGATTACGATAAAGGATACAAATTTTCTACTTATGCAACTTGGTGGATTCGTCAAGCAATCACAAGAGCCTTAGCAGATCAAGCAAGAACCATTCGTGTTCCAGTTCATATGGTGGAAACAATTAATAAAATGGCTCGAATTCAACGTCAATTAACACTTGAATTAAATCGTGAACCAAGTGAAGAAGAAATTGCCAAAAAAATGGGAATTACAGTAGAAAAGGTAAGAGAAGTAATTAAAATTAGTCAAGACCCAGTATCTTTAGAGACTCCAATTGGAGAAGAAGACGATTCACATTTAGGAGATTTCGTCAAAGACATCAATGCCATGACTCCAGAAGAATATGCAACCAATGAAATTTTAAAAGAAGAAATCAAATCGGTACTAGAAACCTTACAAGAAAGAGAACAAGAAGTATTAGAATTGCGTTTTGGGCTTATAGATGGAACCAGTCACACTTTAGAAGAAGTAGGGAAAAAATTTAATGTCACACGAGAAAGAATTCGTCAAATAGAGGCCAAAGCGTTAAGAAAACTTCGTCATCCATCTCGTGCAAAAAAATTGAAAGATTTCTTAACTGATTAATGAAACAAAAACGTTTAGAAGCAATATGTTCCTATTTAACCAACCAAGATAAAATTATTGATGTAGGTTGTGATCATGCTTATGTTTGCATTGAAATGTCGAAACGAGGAGCAAAAAAAATAATAGCTTCTGATATTCACCCAAATGCGTTAAAGATGGCCCGAGAAAATATAAAAAAATCAGGTCAAAAGATTGAATTAATCTGTAGTGATGGGTTAAAAGAGATTGATACAACAAACTATGATACCCTAATTTTAGCAGGAATGGGAGCAAATACAATTCTTCATATTTTGGACAATCCTGAAAAACGACATCCAATTCAAAAAATCATCATCCAATCAAATAATCATTTAAAAGAAATAAGAAAAAGAGTTAACCAATTCGGTTACATTTTAAAAGAAGAAACAATAGTTTTTGAAAAAAGTCATTACTACACAATTATGAAATGGGAAAAAGGTACACAAAAGCTAACCAAATTAGAACAAAATTTAGGGCTTTGGAATCAAGCAAATGCATCTTATTATCAAGATTTATGGGATAAATTAGAATCCATTCGAAAAAAAATTCCAAAAAGGAAATGGATTCAAAAATACAAATTAAAAAAAGAGCAAAAAGAGCTACAAAAATATTTAAAAAAGACAAATTAAGCAAAAAAGACTGGCTGATTGGTTTTTGAAGAAGTTTGAGATGTAGACATCTCTTTTTTTGTACTGATTGATGTATTCATTTCTTTTTTTTGTTGCGATTTATTAGTAGAATTAGAAGATTTTGAGCTTGAATTTGATGATGTAAATTCTTTTAGTACTCGAAAAGCGCTTCTTGCATTTTGAATCATAGGTTTTGCTTGTTGATAAATCGGAATCATTTGATTTGCTATGGACAAAGTTTTATTAAGACCAGACAAAATCTTAACAAACGATAACCCTTTTCCCACTGCCTCTGTTCCAAACATAACATCACCTACTTACTATAATATATGTAAATATCTTAAAATATGCACAAGAGAAAGAAAAATCCTCCAAACATTTCATATGTTCCATCTCCAAAAATAGTCAGAAAAAACACCTAGCAAGCAAGGAATACTTATGGTATAATTTAAAATAGGAAAGAATAGGGAGTGGAGTATGAATCAGACACATCAAACACAATCATCATCAAATTCAAAAAATCCACTAAAATTTCCATCTCTTGGCTTTTTTATTACGATAAGAACAATCTTAGAATATATTGTTTGGATTTTAAGATATGCAATACGTGGCTTCAAATTTTTAATCATTGAAACGCCAAAAAATTTATATAATACAGTCAGTGGTGGAGTAGACCATGCCTATCAAACTGGAAAAAGTATGGTTCATCATGAGCCAACGCAAAAAAAGCCAAAAAAAGATAGCATATTAAATGCCGATATTTTTACACTGCTTCAAAATACTGCATTCATGAAAAAAAGAATGGCCAAATTAGAAAAGCAAAAAATAGCTTTAAATGAAGAACTAAAGAAAGAAGGGGCCGTTCGCTCTAAAGAGCCAAGAGTATTTCAATATATTGTCCAAGATAAAGATGGAAAAATGGAAAAAGGAATTATTCATGGCTACAGTAAGTTAGATGTAAATACATTTCTTGTTCAAGAAGGATATGAAGTTTTTGACATCATCAATAACGAATGGATAGATTTCATATACGGACAAAGTAGTATTTTAGCTCCAAAATTAAAAACCAAAGACTTACTATTTTGGTTAACTCAACTTTCTACGTATATCAAAAGTGGGTTAACTCTTACCGATTCCATTAAAATTTTAAATAGCCAAATGGGAAAAAAAGGAAAATACAAACAAGCTTTCCAAGCAATTATATATGAGCTTACTATGGGAGAATCATTTTCAAGAGCCTTAGAAAAACAAGGTTCTATGTTTCCAGCCTTACTAATTAACATGATTAAAGCTGCAGAAGCAACAGGGGAATTAGAAGAAACATTAACAGACATGGCAAACTATTATGATGAAGTAAACAAAACACATAAGCAAATGATTAGTGCGATAACTTATCCAGCAGTTATTTTATTATTTTCTATCGCCGTAATTACATTTATTTTAGTATTTATTATTCCAGAATTCGTTAAAATTTATCGAGATTCTGATGTTACCATTTCAGGACTTACTCTTTTTATTATCAATGTGAGTGATTTTTTAAAGGGAAATATTACTAGTATACTAGTTTTTGCTCTATTTGGTATTGTAATATTAATATTCTCCTACCAAAAAGTAAAAGCATTTCGTAAAAGTATGCAAACCTTTTTCATGCGTTTGCCAGTGATCGGAAATGTCATTATATATAATGAAATGGCAATATTCTCAAAAACCTTTTCTTCCTTACTAAAAAATAACGTTTATATTACAGAAAGTATAAACATATTAAGTAAAATTACAAATAATGAAATTTATAAAGAAATCATGTATAATACAATTAACAACATTGTTAAAGGTGAAAAAATAAGTGAAGCATTTAAAAATCAATGGGCCGTTCCAGAAGTAGCATATTATATGATAGTAACTGGAGAATCTACTGGACAACTCGCTGAAATGATGGGGAAAGTAAGTGACTATTATCAAGAAATGCATCGAAGTATTATCAGCAGTTTAAAATCATTTATTGAACCTATTTTAATAACCTTTTTAGCAGTGGTAGTTGGAGGAATTATCTTAGCTGTAATCGTTCCAATGTTTAATTTAATGAGTGAATTTGGATAGGAGTAGTCTATGTCTTATTTAATTATTATATTTCTATTTATTTTAGGAGCTAT
>CAOWNX010000056.1:0-2073 GCA_948552115.1 uncultured Bacilli bacterium | reverse complement strand
CGTTGCTACACGAGTACCAAAAAATGAATCAATTATCTCTCCAAGAAGCCATTGTGAATTTTGCAATCACGTCTTATCTTATATAGAATTAATCCCAATTTTTTCCTACATTTATCAAAAAGGAAAATGTCGCAATTGTGGAAAAAAGTTATCCTTATCTTATTTAGCTACAGAACTTGCAAGTGGAATTCTTTTTGTTTTATCTTATTTAAAATTTGGATTTTCACTATCTTTCTTTTTATGTATAATACTATCGAGTTTAGTGATTATCATATTTGTGAGTGACATGAAATACATGATAATTTTAGATTCTCCTTTAATTATTAGTGCAATTTTAATTATTTTCTTTCGTTTCATATTTCAAGGATTTACCACCACACTATCTTTTTTAATTGATGGTACCCTAACTCTTCTTTGTATTTTTTATATTGGAAAATTGGGAAACCTATTTTTTAAGAGAGAATCACTCGGTGGGGGAGATATCAAATTAGCTTTTATTATGGGACTTACCTTAGGATTTCCAATGGCAATGATTTCCTTTGTATTATCAACGTTTTTAGCGCTTCCTTATGCAATAACTTGTATGTTTTTGAATTTAGGACATGAAGTTCCCTTTGGGCCATTTTTAGGTTCTTCCTTGTGGATTGTCTTTTTCTTTTTTGAAAAATTTCAATACATTCTCACATTGCTTTTTCCGTTTTAACTTCATTATTGATAGGTTCTTCGATAATGATGTTTTTGACTAGTTTTGTAGAATTCTTTGATTCAGTAAAAATTAATTTTTATAATATCAAACGCATGAAAGAAGGAAAGGCTTGTCTCTTCAAAAGAAAAAATTGAAATAGCAAAGAGAATATTTTTAAAAAGAATAAGTTTGAAAGATATTCAAGATATGACAGATTTAACAAGAAATGAAATCAAAAAATTACAAAAAGATTAAAACAGGAATTGTTCATTAAAATCATCAGAAACGATGATTTTTTTTAATATTTCAGCAAGTCAGAAAAAATTTAACATAAAAAAATTCGATATCATCGAATTTTTATAAATTAAGCGTATCAACAACAGAACTATCTTCTAAAGTTTCCAATGGATTTTCTTGAATCTCTGTTTGCTCAATTTCCTCTAAAATATCTTCTTCATCTAAAAGTTCTAAAGAATCATCCTTTAAAATATCTAATGATTCAGCATCTTTTTTTGAAAGATTTCGATCATCCTCTAAAGTTTCTTGATAAACTTTCAAATCATCGGTAACTTCGTCTTCGAAAGAAATACTTTCTACTTCCTTTTCTTCCTGATTCAGCGTTACAAGTTCATCATCGTTCTCTTGTTCTTCAACATTTTCAAGTTGATTATTATCCGTTTTTCCGATAATTGCATTTTTAATATCGCTATCACTTTCACCTAAATCATCATCGACATCAATAACACGTAACACCTCTTCAAAACTAGTAAGACCTTCCATCACCTTAAAAAGTCCATCTTGCAAAATAGAAATCATATCGGATTCATCGTAAATAAGACGACGCAAATCCTCTTTTTTCATATTATTGACAATAGCGTCTCGTAAATTTTGATTAATAATTAAAACTTCATGAAGAGCAACTCGACCAGTATAACCATGAAAACACTCATTACAACCAACTGGAGTATAAACATCAGTCACTTCCATGTGCAATGCACTACGAAAAACAGATTGTTCATATTCTGTTGCTTTTCTAGAACTTCGGCATTTTGGACAAAGACGTTTACATAAACGTTGAGATACAATTCCTTCTAAAGCACTACCAAGCAAATACCGTTCTACATCCATATCTGCAAGACGTTCAATAGTATTCAAAGAGTTATTCGTATGAATTGTAGAAAGAACCAAATGACCCGTTATTGAAGCACGAACAGCAATCCGTGCAGTTTCATTATCACGAATTTCTCCAATCATAATAACATCAGGGTCTTGACGCAAAATGCTTCGTAAAGCATTTGCAAAAGTAAGTCCGATTTCACTCATTGTTTGCACCTGATTGACACCACGTAGCTTCATTTCGACAGGGTCTTCTACCGTAATAATATTTC
>CAOWNX010000055.1 GCA_948552115.1 uncultured Bacilli bacterium | reverse complement strand
AACAAATTGACCTATTTTATGCTGTGGATAATCAAATTACAAAAAATAGATACAATATAGGTGATGATGTTAAATTAAAAAAAGGTACATTTATTCATGGGATATTTGGAGAATTGGAAAACTTTGATTTTACAATAGAAAATGGATTCATATCAACTGATTTTACTTCTGAGGCTAGACCTAATAAAATATGTAATAGTGTTGGCATGTGGAATATACAAAATAATATGCTGTTAAAAGAATATATAAATCAATATAGTGGATTTACACTTTCATACTTAATGGGTAGAGGTCCGAGTTCAAAAACGATTAGTAAGTTAATACCATATCACAAATTTGATGAAATAACTGAGGATATAAATAATAATGATGAGATATGGAGCTACTGGGGAGATCAAACAAAAGAAATAAGATTTATTCCAAGTTTAGTTTCAAATAAAAGACAAATTGCATTTATATTAAATATGGATTCTAAGTATGCTAAAAAACTTGCATATAACGATGTATGGAATTTAGATTTTGATGAAGAAACTTTAATACCCTTTTTAGATTATAGATATGTTGATGAATTTATAAATAATGATAGGCTAAACAGAAATGCTTCTACTACAGATAGAGAATCTGCAATTATGTTTGGTTTGCCTATAAATTTGATAGAAGGTGTTTTTGTAGGTAGAAAGATAGAAAAAGATAATAATGCTTTAGATTATATAAAATCTAAATTACCAGATTGTTATGTTTGTAATTTAGATGGTAAAGTAATCGTTAGTAATAAATAGGAAAGTGAGATTATAAAATGACTATACTTGGAATATTTTTAAGTGCCGTTTCAATGTTTATTATATCCAAAAGATTAGTTTATAAATATTTTAGGAAATGTGCCAAAGGTATTATTATTGGATAAGGTAATCCAATCAAAAATTATAGAGGAATAGAATCATATCCTTACAAAGTGAAATATAAGTATGAAAATAAAGAATATATAACATATTTCTTAGAAAGTATAACTACTTCTTCTGGAAATTTTCCAAACGAAAATAGAATTCAAAATTCGATATGAAGAAATAAAAAAAGTTTTATTTCCAAAAGGAGTAAAGAAAGAATGAATACATATGCGATTATCGAAATTGGCAGCAATAATACAAAAACACATATTTATTCAAACAATAAATTAATCTACGAGAAAACATCAACAATAGACATCACGAAAAAATTTCCATGTTTAAAAGAGGAGATTCCTGCGTGTTCCTTAAAAGAGATTCAAAAAGAAATTGATAAACATTTAAAAGATATCACCTTTTCAAGCAGATGTTTTCATATTAGCTAGAGGAGATCATTTCTACTGGTATCAGAATGCGAATTATTCATTAATTGAAAATACACTCTATCAAAGTGACAATCAAAAATATATGATAACGAAAGAAATGAGTGATAACTATGATTCTGACGCCTACACAACCTCGCTAGATAGGATCCGAAGCAATAGTGATAACCCACTTTGGTTTGATGGATCATGAGCAATGAAAGCTATCACTAATTATATCTCTCATAAAATTAATGCCAAATATATCATTCCAACCAAAATAAATATGGAAGATGGAATAAAATTAAAATTTCAACAAATAGAAAATGTGAAATAAAGAATGATTGCTTTTTTTTAAAAATCATGTATAATAACACCGATGAAAGTAGTGAGCAAAATGGTTCTTAATGACAAAGAAAAAATTCCTGAAACATTCCTTTTCCAACTATATAATAGAGAATATCAAAGGGAAGTAAATGAGATAAATTATCAATTTTTTGAAAATGATACATATTTCAATAGAGAAGAATTCTTAAAAAAATCGATAGAAGTTTTAGAAGACAAAATTTTCAAAATGTGTTTACATTATCTTTCTCTTACAAACAGTGAAATAAATGTAATTCCCTCAGACTTATTCGACTTTATAGATGTTATTTTAGAAAAAATACAAAAAAATCCATACAAAAAAAGCTTTCTACTTGCTTTAAATCTTTTTTATAGCGAATATTTTTCACTGATGCTAAAAGGGAATCCATTTACTGTTACTGAAGTTCGTGTACCAGAAAAAATTCAGTATATAAATCCTAAAATTTCAAAGCATTCATGGTATACAATTCCAAATCAAACAAAAAAGGAGATATCTTGGAAGTAGTAACTGATTCCAAAAATAAAATTGTATCGTTTGAAGGAAAAGGATTAAATCCAATCGACCGTTGTCAAATTATGAACAAAATGGTAAGAATGGAAAAAAACGGAGAAATCGGTCCATTGCCAAAAGTTCGTCAAAAAATACGCAAAGATATTTAAAAGTTGTAAAAAACAGTTTGCAACTTTTTTTAAATTTCTGAAATTTTGATATAATAAATATAGAAAAGAGGAGACTTATGAAAACAGAAATGAAAGCAAGTTTAGAAACATTACTAGAAAAAATAAATACCATTGGGAGGTCACTTTGACTTAGATTCTAAAAAAGAACGTTTGAAAGAATTAGAACTAGAAATGCAACAAGAAGGATTTTGGGATGACATTGAACAAGCAAATGAAAAAAACAAAGAATGTTCTACATTAAAAAAGATTGTTGAAAAAATTATTCAAGTTCAAAAATCAATTGTGGACAACCTAGAACTTATCAACATAATAGAAGAACAAGAAATGGAATTATTCACGAGTGAAATAAAAGAATTAACCAAAATTGTTCAAGAATTAGAAATAGATACGTTATTAAATGGAAAATTTGACAACCTAAATTGCTATTTAGAAATCCATCCAGGAGCAGGAGGAACTGAATCTTGTGATTGGGCAAGTATGTTGCTTCGTATGTACGAGCGTTTTTGTGAGAAAAATAACTACACATATGAAATGATTGATGAGCAAAAAGGAGAAGAAGCAGGAATAAAAAGTGCTATTATGTTAATCAAAGGTGAGTTTGCTTATGGATATTTCAAGTGCGAAAAAGGAGTTCATCGGTTAGTAAGAATTTCTCCGTTTGATTCTAATGCTCGCCGTCATACCAGTTTTGCATCTGTAACCATTACCCCAGAATTTAACCAAAATATTGATATAGAAATCAAAGAAAGCGACTTAAAAATAGACGTTTATCATAGTAGTGGAGCAGGAGGACAATCTGTAAATACTTCAAATTCTGCAGTACGCATTACCCACTTACCCACAAAAGTAGTTGTTACATGCCAAAATGAGCGTAGCCAACTAAAAAATAAAGATCAAGCAATGAAAATGCTAAAAAGCAAACTGTATCAATTAGAAGAAGAAAAAAAAGAAAAAGAACTGGGAGAAGTAAAAGGAATTATTGAAAATAATGAATGGGGAAGTCAAATCAGAAATTATGTACTAGAACCTTATAAACTAATTAAAGATTTAAGAAGTGGGTACGAATCCAGTAATGTAGAAAAAATTTTAGATGGTGATATCTTAGAAATGATAGAATCTGTTTTAAAAACAAAGGAAAATAAAAAATGAGAATAATAAAAAAATATATTACAGTCATTATTGGAATACTATTCATTGCCATTTCCTATAACTTATTTTTTTCTCCAAACCAATTAGATACTGGAGGCATTAGTGGGCTTGCCATAGTGATTCATGAACTATTTTTTTTTGAAGAAAGTATCGTTATATTCATTGGCAATATAATTTTACTCATCCTTAGTTTTCTAATACTTGGACGCGATTTAACAAAAAATACCTTACTCGGTTCAATCTTACTTCCAGTTTTTATAAAATTAACGAGTGGAATATCTAATATATTAATCATGAAAGATTTAGAATTACTCATCATTGCAGTACTAGGAGGAGTCCTTAGTGGTTTAGGATATGGCCTACTTTTTAAAAACAATTTCACTTCTGGAGGCACAGATATTCTAAATCAAATAGCCTTAAAAAAATTTAAAATCCCATTAAACAAATCAATGATATACATAGATGGTTCCATCGTCTTACTAGGAGGAATCGTGTTTGGAATCGATTCTATGATATATTCAATTATTTCCTTATTAATTATTAGTGTGCTAAGCAATAAAACAATGCTCGAATTAAATAAAAATAAAATATTTTATATTTTGACCAAAAAATCTTCTGAAATTCAAGAATATTTAACCAAAGAATTAAAATACGACATAACAATCTTTGAAACAAGAGGAGGATTTTCCAAAAAACATCAGAAATTGATTTTATGTAGTGTAAAAACCAAAGACTACTATAAAGTAAAAACAGCCATCCAATTAATCGATTCCGAAGCATTTATAACAATCACAGAAAATTATGAAATCATGAATGAAAATACAATGGTTCCACAAATCGATTGATTTTAAAAGAAAAATACCTTACAATAAAATGGTCAAAAAGGCCGTGATAAAGTGAAAGAAAGCAAATTTTTAATGAATCTTTTAAAAGAAAAAGATATTATCGTATTTGCCTGTTCTGGTGGACCAGATTCCATGTGTTTACTAGATCTTTTACGAAGAATAAAACAATCAAAAGAAATATTATTAATTTGTGCTCATATTAATCACAACAAAAGAAAAGAATCCGAAGAAGAATATCTCTTTGTAAAAGAATATTGTGAAAAAAATGGTATTATCTTTGAAGGAACAAAATTTCAAAAATATGAATCTGGAAACTTTCAAGCAATTGCTCATCACAAACGACAAGATTTTTTCAATCAAATAATAAACAAATACCATGCAAATTATTTTATGACAGCGCATCATGGTGATGACTTAATGGAAACAATACTAATGCGTCTTACAAGAGGAAGTTCCATAAAAGGTTATGCAGGTTTTAATAAAATAGAATATTACGAAAATTATACATTAGTAAGACCGCTTATCACAGCAACCAAAAAAGAAATTGAAGACTACGATATCCGACATAATATTCCTTTTGTGAAAGATAAAAGTAATGACTGTGATGATTATACAAGAAACCGTTACCGTCATATCGTCTTACCGTTTTTAAAACAAGAAAATAAAAATGTCCATTTAAAATTTTTAGCATTTCATGACAAATTATTAGAGATAAATGAATTTCTTGTGAAAATTGTATCGAATGCCTTGACGGATTGCATACAGAATGATAATTTACATATTGATGAATGGAAAAAATTAGATTCACTCATACAACGAGAAGTTTTAAAAGCGTATTTTAATCAAGAATTAAAAGATGACATTGAGTGGATTCACGATGTCCATATCGCAAAAACCATTCAGTTATTAAAAAATCAAAAAAGTAATACCAGAATTTCCTTGCCGAGTGGATATATAGGAATAAAAAATTATCAAATATTTAAAATAAGAAAGAAGAATATCAAAGAAAATTTTTTCATAAAATTAGATGGAAATTGCATATTAGAAACAGGTGTAATAAAAAAAGAAGAAACAAACGAAAAAAGTAACTTTGTGATTCGTCTATTAAGTTCAGAAATAAAATTACCTTTATACATAAGAAATCGAAAAAAAGAAGACAAGATAGCTGCAAAAAACTTAAATGGACATCAAAAAATAAAAGATATTTTTATCAATCACAAAATTCCTTTAGAACAACGCGACACCTGGCCAATTTTGGTAGATGCAAACGATGAAATACTTTGGATACCAGGACTAAAAAAATCAAAATTTGATAAAGAAATCTATGAAAAGTATGATATAATATATAAATATGTGTTTAGTAAGGAGAAAGATTATGTCACGAAAAAATAATACAAATACAATAAAAAATTTATTTCCCTATGTCGTATTGATTGTAGTAATTTTTATTGTTTTATCTGTATTAAATATGGGAAGAAATATTAGCCATGAATTAACAACTGGAG
>CAOWNX010000054.1:279-5877 GCA_948552115.1 uncultured Bacilli bacterium | reverse complement strand
CTTCAATTGTTTTTTTAGGACTAATCTTTGGTGCAAGCGGATGCCTTCCAATCAGCATTCCAAAAAGAAGTGCAAACGTATCGGTCAAAATTGGTATTAAAATAAAATAGAAAAATAAAGATAAACTACGCAAACGAATCATAATAATGGTATGACAAGCGAAAGCCAAAAAGAAAGTAATACCTAAAAAAGAAAAAGCCTGTCTCGTTTCATATTCTTTTGCAGAATAAAACAAACAAGGAAGTAAATAAAGAAACAACAACGTTACCATCCATCCATAGTTTATCCCAACTACCGAAGAATATTCAAAAGGAATCAAATACACCAGACAAAAAAAGCTAAAATAATAAAACAAAGTCATAAGAAAAGGTACTCGTCCTTGATTGATTTTCAAATCCATAATTTCCTTGAGTGCAAATACCCCAACAATTCCAATTGCCAAAGCAAACGTTTTCCCTCCAGCAATGACCAAAGGTACCGCAATCATTAACAAAAAAATAGCACTAAAAATACGTGTCTTCATGATACCTCTCTTTCTAACTATATATTAAGTATACTATGATTTTAAATAATATAGTCAAAAAAATAAATAAGAAATTATTATTTTTTTATTTTTACAAAATTATTGACAATTCATTGACAAAAAAACTACCAAATTGGTAGTTTTTTATATTTCAAATTCAATTATTTAATTGCGTCTTTTAATTTGCTTCCAGGTTTAAAAGTAGCAACAGTTTTAGCAGGAATTTTGATAGGTTCTTTGGTTGAAGGGTTAATTCCATCACGTGCTGCACGTTTTTTAGCACTGAATTTACCAAATCCAACTAAAGTAACTTCTCCACTCTTTTTAAGTCCTTCAGTAATTCCTTCTAATACTGCATCTAAAGCACGTCCTGCTTCAGCTTTTGACATGTCTGCTTTTTCAGCAACTAATTCAATTAATTCTGCTTTTGTCATTTGTTTCGACCTCCCATTTCTATAAGGTTTACCCTTACACAATAAGGGTAGCAAATAAATGCTCAAGAAGTCAAGCGAAAACCCAAAAAAAAGGGAGTTTTTTCCCTAAAGTACGATTGCAATTAAATTACTTGACCCTTTATTTACAATTTTTGTCACTGTTTGACTTAACTTATAACGAGTATTCTCTGGCATAATAGATAATTTTGCTTGAATTCCTTCCTTCACAATAACATCTAAAGAACGTCCAAAAATTTCACTCTTCCAGATACTTGCTGGATCCGTTTCATAATCTTTCATCAAATAATTAATAAGTTCCTTACTTTGAAGTTCGCTACCAATAATTGGTTCAAACGTACTTTCCACATCAACTCGCATCAAATGAATACTACTAGCAACTGCTTTTAATTTTACTCCATAACGATTTCCAGATTTAATAATTTCTGGTGTTTGTAATTTCATATCTTTCAAGGTTGGATAAACAATACCATACCCAGTACTTTTACTCATCTTAATTGCTTGTTTAATACTTTCTAACTCTTCTCTTCCTTCACTATAACTAGCAAAAATTTTAAGAAGACCTGCTTTGGTTGTAACACTTTCTCCCATCATACTCTTTAATACGCTTTGATAAAGTTCATTACTACTCTCTAAACAAATCGTAACACGACCTTCAGCACTATCTAAATTACCAATATAAGCATTAGAAATATATTCGCTATCTTTAAAATGTTCAATAATCGTTTCTACATCACGAACCTTTTGAACCTCAATGACACTTTCACGAATCTTATCCAAATAGTGTTTTTTTATTTCATTCGTATTCGATAATACATGAACCCATTCAGGAATATTGACATCAATCGTTAAAATTGGGAATTCATACAACGCTTGTTTTAAAATTTCCATAATATCGACTTCATTCATTTCTTCTACACTAATTGGAAGAACTGGTACTTCATAACTATTTCGAAGTTCACTCGCTAAATTCTTAGCATCAGTACTATTCGGTTTCGATGTATTTAATACCACAATAAATGGTTTTCCAATACTCTTTAATTCCGAAACAACCTTTTCTTCTGCTTCGATATAATCTGCACGTCTAAGTTCTCCAAACGAACCATCTGTCGTCACAACAATACCAATAGTAGAATGATCACGAATCACTTTCTCTGTTCCAATTTCTGCTGCTTCGACAAAAGGAACTGATTCACTAAACCAAGGGGTTTTTACCATACGAGGATTTCCATCGGTATCTTCATAACCATTACTATTTGGAATCACATACCCAACACAGTCTACTAACTTTATTTCAGCTTCCATCTTATCTACTTCAATCTTTGCACCAGCAGATGGAACAAATTTTGGTTCCGTGGTCATGATTGTTTTTCCTTGAGCACTTTGTGGAATTTCATCCAAACAACGCTTTCTCTCAATCTCATCATGAATATTCGGTACCACTAAATTTTCAATCACACGTTTAATAAAGGTACTTTTTCCAGTTCGAACTGCCCCTACTACTCCTAAATAAATTTCCCCTTGACCACGTTTTGCGATACTACCAAGTATTTCATTTTTCTCCATAACCTACCTCTTTCTTATCTACCAAAGGATATGAAAATAAAGAAAGTTTTATTCCAAAAAAAAGTGACTTAAAAAAATCACATTTCATCAAAAAATATCTCATCTGGCTTCATTTCAAATACTTTAGCAATTTTCACTGCCAAATCATAATAAAGTCTCCTTTTGCGATGCTCAAGTTGCCAATAATAACACTTACTAATTCCGAGTTTCTCTGCCATATCTTGGTAAGAAATCCCCTTTTCTTCTCTCGTACTTTGCAATTTTTCAAAACAATCTTTCATACGTCCTCCTTATATATAGATACATTATATCACAAATAATTACAATAACCCACACATTTCTGTATTTTTTCGTTTTCTCTGAGAAAATTAATCATGAGATGATTACGATGATGTTTGAAAAAATGAAAGAAATGAGAGAATATGAAGCCAAAACCCAAAAAGAAACTGCTTCCAGTCTCCATGTCACACGAGCTACTTATGCAGGTTGGGAATGTGGAAAAGATATTATACCACTTCGCAAACTAAATGAGCTAGCCAATATTTATCAAGTCACATTAGATTACTTAGTTGGACTAAAAGAAAATCCAGAAACAAGAAAAAACAAAATTGAAATCAACGAAAATGCGATCTCAGAAAATATCCGTTTATTAAGAATGTCACATCACTTGACACAAAAAGAACTTGCAAGTAGCATCAAAACCAGTCAATCAAACATTCACAAATATGAAAATGGTAAAACACTTATTACAACTATGTATGCCATTGAACTTGCCAAAAACTATAACTATTCTCTCGATAACTTAATTCAGAAAAAGAAGTAGCTCCAGGCTACTTTTTTAAAACATATTTTCTACGTTTTTCGGAACTTCATCATTCAAAATCGTACGAATAATCTTATCCTCACGTTCTTTGCTTACCGATTTTCCGGTCATTTTACTCAAACTTTGAATAACCTCACGAAGTGTTTTTTCATCCTTCATATTCCCTTGTTGCAATTTATTGGCAAGAGATAAAATCGTTCCCTTATCTACCTTTGTTTTCCTCTCCACTTTTTTAAAAAAAGAATCTCCAAGTTCCATAAAAAACCTCCTACCATAATATATGATAAGAGTCTAAAATTCGTCATAAAATATATCATCTGGACGAAGTTCAAAAATCTCAGCAATTTGTTTTGCAAGATGATAAAGAATTCGTCGATTATTATGTTCCACTTGCCAATAAAAAGCCTTACTTACATGTAACTTATCTGCCATATCTTGGTAGGTATATCCGTATTGAATGCGTAAGTTTTTCAATTTTACATTTTCTTTACCTTTCATGATTCCTCCAAGCTCAATTATCATATAATAAAATATTAGAAATGTCAATTTTGTGTAGTCTTTTGTAGGTAGACTTAAAATGGAAAGAAAGTATAGTTATAAGTAAGTGAAAGGAAAACCAAAAGTATGAAAGATATCAAAAAAATAATTGGTAGAAATTTAAAATTTTTTCGATTTCAAACTGGTTTATGCCAAGAAAAATTTTATGGTGAATACAAATTAAATCCGAAATATATGGCATGTGTTGAACGTGGTGAAATAAATGTATCCGTAGAATTTTTAAACAACCTTGCAGAATTATTAAATAAAGAAATTACCGATTTTTTTAACAATGACCCAAAAAGAGTAATTCACGAAAAACGCATTGATTCAAAAAAGAAAGAAGAACAAATTTAAATTCCCTACTCATCTCCATCCGAGATGAGATTTTTTTAATAAAAAAGAAAAAACAAGATATGAAATCTTATTTTCCATTTAATTTTCCTTTGGAACCTTTCAGCCCACCAAAATTTTCTAAAATATTCGTATCAAAACAAGTAATCTTTTGATTACGTTCCTTATATTCTTTAATACCAAACGTAATCATTTCATCCAATAACTTAGAATAACTGACACCTTTTGGTTCCCATAAATAAAATGCTAAAGAACCAGGAATAACATTTGGTTCATTGACATAAACCTCATTTGTATTTGCATCAATCAAAAAATCAATCCGTACCACACCACTAAAATTAAGAGTAGAAAACACTTGTTTACTTAAATTTTGAACTTGATTCGATAAATCATCAGAAATATCTGCTGGAATAACACGAGAAGCATTCACCATACCCTTAGAACTTCCCTTCGTTTTTCCATTGCCTACATACTTATCTTGAAACGTTAAAATATCATGATCACTAAACACCTGCTCAATCTCACTAACTTCCATACAATGGACAGTTCCAAGAACGCTACAATTCACTTCAATCAAATCAGAAATTGCTTTTTCTACTACAATTTTTCGATCATAAGTAAAAGCTTCTTCAATATATTTTAATAGTTCACTCTCTTCTTTCGCAAAATGAATTCCCACACTACTTCCAAGTCTTGCAGGTTTTACGACAACAGGATAACCCATTTCTTGAATATCCTTCAAAATAGATTCTTTCCGTTCATAATAATCATTTTCAAAAAACCAGACATAAGGAACTACAGGAATATTAGAAGATGCGAAAACTTGTTTCATTACTACTTTATCTTGTCCAAGACAAGAGCCTAACACTCCACTTCCAACATATGGAATTCCAATGGTCTCCAAAAATCCTACCAAAGAACCATCTTCTACATTTTGGCCATGAACAATCGGAAATGCCACATCAATCTTATCTATAATTTTATGGAATAATCCCTTTGTTGAAAAAAGACAAAACTCTCCATCCAGACAAGTTAACATGACAGGACTAGATTTTTTTAAAAGTGTATCAACATTTCGATAATTTTCAATCATTCCAAATTCATTTCCGCAATACCATAACCGATCTTTCGAAATATAAATTGGAACCACCTCATATTTTGCATTATCCATATTTTGAATCGCTTGCAAAGCTGAAATAACACTCACCTCATGCTCTACACTTGCACCTCCAAAAATGACACCAATTCTTAATTTCATAAAATATCACTCCTTATTCATTATATATATCTGGCAAATCATTCTCAAGTAAAAAATATGTATACGAAGTATCACTTTTTAATTC
>CAOWNX010000054.1:0-269 GCA_948552115.1 uncultured Bacilli bacterium | reverse complement strand
AAAATTTAAAAAAAGCCTCTTGAATATCATTCATTACCAAGATTTTCTTAGAATCATATCCTTTACTTTGAAGTCCATCCAAAATAGGTTTCGTCTGTTTTTCGCCAATTAATAAAACCATATCTGCTACTTCACTCATTTGAGCCCCATACTCAAAATTCAAACGATACTGCTCACTTCCAAGCTCCACCATTCCAGGAGTTACAACAATTTTCTTACCATCCATAAGTGCTAAAACATCCAAAGCCATTTTTGCCCCAACAGGATTC
>CAOWNX010000053.1 GCA_948552115.1 uncultured Bacilli bacterium | reverse complement strand
GGAAGTAGTACGAATACTTTTCCAATTAAGGATAGTGGATATGCAATTGATAGTATCAATTGTGATAAAGGAGCAAGTGGAGTATGGGATTATGAAAGTTGGACGTTGAGAATTAGAAATGTTACCCAGAGTAGAACCAAGTGTCAAGTGAATTTTGTAAGTAGATATCATGAAAGTATTTTAAATGGAACAGATCCAGTACTAAAAGATGGACTGATTCCAGTAACAATAGAAAATGATGGAACTGTCAAGAAAGCAAGTCTAGGTTGGGAATGGTATGATTATGAAACGAAGAGATGGGCGAATGCAGTCATACTAAATAACGAAACAGAAATTTATTATGATGGAGATGTGATACCCGAGAGTGCTATTGAAAGTTATTTTGTATGGATCCCCAGATATAAGTATAAGATATTTGATATGGGAAATTATACTGGATTTACGAGTATTACCAATAAGATACAAATTATCGATGTGATTTTTGGAACAGATACTACTACTGATACGAGTAGTAGTTGTGTAAGTCCAGGAGTCAGTGGAGTAAGTGGAGCATGTAGTGTAGGAAAGTATATGACGCATCCCGCATTTATATCTTTTGGAACAAATGGAATGTGGGTAGGAAAATTTGAGACAGGATACAAGGGAGCAACTACTATTACAGAAGCAGAGAAGAATGAGAATAATCCCAGTAAGGTACAAATCAAACCAAATGTTTATTCATGGAGAAATATACAAGTAGCGAATGCACATCTATCAAGTTATAACTATAAAAGAGAATATGATAGTCATATGATGAAGAATACAGAATGGGGAGCTGTGGCGTATTTACAACATAGTAAATATGGAAGTCATGAAAGTGTAAGAATCAATAATAATGAAGGATTTTTAACGGGATATGCAGCAGTGAAAGAACCTACTTGTAGATATACAGGAGTGAGTGAAGATTGTAATAAGTATGAAAAGACGAATCCTCAAGTAGATGGAATGTATACTGTAAATTATTTCAATTCTGCAAGTCAGTTAGCAAGTACAACTGGGAATTATAGTGGAATTTATGATATGAGTGGTGGATCTCTTGAATATATGATGGCAGCAATGAAATCAGCAGATAATCAGACATTATGTAGTGGAAAAGATGCAACCTATAATAGTGGATTTAATGGTGCATATTGTGAAGTAGGTGATTTTTTAACAACTGGATATTCTTTTCCAGATTCTAAGTATTATGATGTATATTCATATGATACTACTACTCAAACATTTCATCGAAGAATACTTGGAGATGCAACAGGAGAGATGGGGCCTTTTTTTCGCGACATGAGCGGTAGTGTATGGAGTTTTGGCTCATGGTATAATGATGAAGGTGATTTTTTGTATTTTTGCCAGCCATGGTTCATTCGAGGTGGAGCTTTTTCTTATGGAATAACTACTGGAATGTTTGGTTTTATTGTTCATTTTGGTCATAATTATTTTCCAGTAGGATATCGAATTGTCCTTTCTGTATAGTTTTTTGTGTTAAGAGAGAGGATTAATGAGTAAGAACTTCTAATATAGAATAAAGTAGTTCTTTTTCTATGAGGAAGTTTTTAATATTTTTTTGTTTTCTAGTTTTTGGTTATTTTTAAATTTTTATTATTTTAAATATTATTTTTTGGAGAATGTTTTCCCAGAAGATTCTTTAATCAGACTTACAATCAATGGAAGTAGTATTACTTTTTGTATAGTTCTTTCTTTTTTATTTTATAAAATATAATTTTATGCATTAAATAACTTAATTATTCTTTGTTTCTTTTTATTTTGTTTCCAAAGAGAAGGTTTGATGAAATTTTTTGATGTTTCTTGGTACTTCTCTTTTTTCTTGGTATAATGTGTTTGGTGATGAATTTTGGATAATATTTCTTTGGCTTCTAAAAATATGCGAAATCATAATCAATATTTATCTTCTTATGCTACAAAGGATGAGGAAGCAATTCGTTGTACCAGGGAAGAAGAAGATATTCGTCCTCCTTTTTTTCGAGATATTGATCGAATCATTTATTCAATGGCTTATACGCGATATATGGATAAAGCACAAGTGTTTACTTATCAAAAGAATGATCATATTAGTAAACGAATGATTCATGTTCAAATGGTTAGTAAGATTGCAAGAACGATAGGTCGAGCTCTTGGACTAAATGAAGATTTAATCGAAGCTGCTTCTTTAGGACATGATTTGGGACATACTCCCTTTGGACATGTAGGTGAAAGTATTTTAAATAAAATTAGTTTAGAACAAAAGGAAGGATATTTTCATCATAATATTCAAAGTGTACGCATGCTTATGGAAATTGAACAAGGCGGGGTAGGACGTAATTTGACGTTACAAGTTTTAGATGCAATCATGTGTCATAATGGTGAATTTTTAAATCAAGAATATCGTCCAATTAAGAAAACAAAGGAAGAATTTTTGAGTGAATATCATGCATCTTATCAAGATTCTAATGTAATTAAACATTTGATTCCTATGACTTTGGAAGGATGCGTTGTGCGTATTAGTGATATGATTGCATATTTGGGTAGAGATATCGATGATGCTTGCGCTCTTGGAGTTTTTGAAAAAAAAGATTTACCAAAAGAAATTATCGATGTGCTTGGAGTTCATAATCGTGAGATTATTAATACAATTATTATGGATATTGTTACTCATAGTGTTGGGAAAGATTATCTTTGTATGAGTGACCCTGTTTATCGAGCAATGAAGAGTTTAAAGAAGTTTAATATGGAACATATTTATATCAAAGCTCATGGGAGCGATACTTGGGAGAAGTATGAACATATGTTTCGTCTTGTTTTTGATGGATGTATGAAAGATTTACAAGAGAATAATAAAGATTCTTTCTTGTTTCAAGATTTTTTAAATTATAAAAATAAAAATTATTGGAATAATAATAGTGATTCTAGAAAAGTAATTGATTATATTGCAGGAATGACGGATAATTATTTGTTGCAAGTTTATTCTAATTATCAAAATAATCAGTAATGATTTTTAAGGAAAGGTGATAATGTGACGTATAAGACTTATGAGTATGATTCGTTTCGGATTTTTACGGTTCAAACGGATCAATTTAAAAATTGTCATATGGAAGTGATTTTTCAAGGAGATGCGACCAAGGAAAACTTAACTCATCAAAGTTTTTTGGCAGAAATGATTAGTTTTACTTCTAAGAAATTCCCAACGAGAAAAGAGTTTGTGATTCGTCTGGAAGAACTTTATAATGCTTATTTTTATGGAGTTACAACAAAGGTTGGAAAAAGTTTATTAACTAATTTTATTTTTGATTTTTTGGATCCTTCTTATATTTCTTCGAAACATTATTTAGAAGATTGTATGGAGTTTTTGTTTGATACGATTAAACATCCAAATATGACAAAACAAGAATTTGATTATGCATCTTTTCAAGTTGTAAAAAATCGGTTGCGAAGTGAGATTGAGAGTTTAAAGGAGAATGGAGTAAATTATTCGATTCGTAGGTGTTTACAAGAAATGTATCCAAACAGTGTTAGTAGTCAAAGTGTTCTTGGAAGCATCGAAGCACTGGAAGGAATTACTCCATCGAATTTGGTAGAAGTTTATCAAAAGTTTTGGGAGTCAAATTATTGTGATATTTATATTATTGGTAATTTAGATATGGATGAAATGGCAAAATTGATTAAAAAATATTTTAAAAATCCAGTGATTAAAACTCATGAACAAGAAGTTTTTGTGAATAATTCAAAAATAAAAAGTGTGGCAAAGGTTTGTGAACCTGGTAAGTTTGTTCAAAGTAATTTGGTGGTTGGTTATCAAATGCAAGGGTTTACGAAGCAGGAATATGATGTAGTTTTGAGTGTGTTTGGGGAAATATTTTGTGGAACGAGTTTGAATTCTAAGTTGTATGAGTATTTAAGAAACGAGAATTCTTTATGTTATCGTGTTCAAACGGTTTATCAAAAGTATGATGAATCTTTACTTGTATCGGTTGGTTTAGAGAGTCAAAATAAGGATTTAGCGGTTAAGCTAATACAAAAAGCAATGAAGGAAATGGCAAGTGGTAAGTTTTCTTTGGAAGAACTTGATATGGCAAAAAAACAACTTGCTTTAGCTGTTTCGATGTCTTTGGATAGTCAAAATTCAATTATTAATAATTATGTATTTTATAATTTGGTTCATTCTCCTCTTTTAGAAGAAAGATTGGAGCAAATTATGGAAGTTACGAAAGAACAAGTGATGGCCATAGCAAAGAAGTTTAAGATTGCTTGTGTTTATGAGTTAAAGGAGGCGAGTCATGAAGGAGATTAAGTTAAAGGGGTTACAAGAAACTGTTTATTTGGATGAAACGGATCATGGTTTGCCAATTATTTTATGGGTAAATCCTCATGTTCGAGGTTATTATATGACGTTATCTGTCAAGTATGGTTCTATTGATACGGAGTTTCAAATTGGTAAGAAGAATTATTCGGTACCAAATGGTGTCGCGCATTTTTTGGAACATTTGAATTTTCAAGAAGAGGATGGAGAGGATGCACAAACGTTTTATCAACAAAATGGAAGTGATGTCAATGCTTTTACGACGTTTCAGTATACTTCTTATGAGGTTTATGGTAGAGATGATTTGAAAGAAAATTTAGTTCATTTGCTTCAATTTGTTACAACTCCTTTTTTTAATAAAAAAATGGTTCAAAATGAAAAAAATATTATTGTGGAAGAAAATAAAATGGATTTAGATAATCCTGGTAATGCTTTGTATTATGGAATGTTTCAAAATTTATTTAAACATGATAAACATAAAAATTATATTACAGGTACCAAAGAGGATATTATGAAGACAACACTTGATGATATTGTTCTTGCTTATGATACGTTTTATCATCCTTCGAATATGTTTTTGGTTGTTACTGGAAATTTTAATCCTTATGAGGTTGTTACGATTGTAAAAGATTATTTTAAGGAACAAAATGTTCTTCCTTGGAAAAATCCAAAGAAGAAAGAAATTCGGGAACCAGCAAAAATTATCAAAAGTTATGAAGAGATTGTTGGAAATGTAGAAATTCCAAAAATTCGAATTGGTATTAAAATACCTCGAAAAGTTTTTCATGAAAAAAGTGACTATAAACTTCGTTTGATATTATCTTTTCTTTTAAATCATAATTTTGGTCCTACTTCGGATTTATATGAAGAGTTGATTACAAAGGATTTGATTGTTAGTATTGGAGGAGAAAAAAGTATTATTGGTTCTTATGTCTTATTGTTTTTGAATGTGGAGACAAAATATCCGGATGAAGTATTGCCAATTTTGAAACAAGCTTTGAAAACTATGAAAATGACAGAGAAAGCATTTAAGCGTAAACTTCATTCTTCTCTTGCAAATATGGTTCTTACTTATGATGATATTACAGAAGTAAATATGGCTTTTCAAGAGCAAATTATGAATTATGGAGAAATTTTGGAAAATCAAAGAGATTTATTTGAATCGATTACATTACAAGATGTGAAAGAAGTTATTCGGAGTATTTCTTGTAAAGAAATAGCAGTAGTTGTTTTAAAACCAAGTACAAGCTCATAGAAGTGAGCTTGTTTTTTTTGTCAAAAAAATATACAAATAATAAGTAAAAGAAACACATAATAGATAAAAATGTGATATATTGGTGTTATAAACTAAAAAGTAAATACATTTTGGTTGACGGGACATAATAATTGTAGGTGAAGTTTATGAAGAAGAAAGTCTCTTTGTTATTACTGGTTATCGCTGTTTTTGCTCTTGTTTCTACCATAACTTACGCATATTGGAATCTATCGTTTGAACAAAGTCAAGATAACGTAGTTGTAACAGATTGTTTTAAAATAACCTATGAAGAAGATACGAGTAGTAATATTCATTTAGA
>CAOWNX010000052.1:4102-5939 GCA_948552115.1 uncultured Bacilli bacterium | reverse complement strand
TACGACGACTGATTTAGAAAAATATGCGAAATCCTCAAAAACATGTGATAAATTTGGAAAGTATTATAGTGAATGGAAAAATTGTGTTGTCAAAGATGCTGAACGAGAAAAATTTTATGAAACCAATGGAATTCCAATCGTTAGTGGTATTCTATTACTTCTTGTGACTATATTAATATTTTTAGTCGTAGTATATTATCATGTTGATTTTATTTTAAGTTATTTTATTTTACCAATGAGTATTTTCTTTTTATTCTATACTATATTAATAAAAAAACGTACGAAAAAAGGAAATGAAGATTATTTAAGATGGAAGGCCTTCAAAAACTTTTTAAATGATTTTGGAAATTTTAAAGTAAAAGAACTTCCAGAAATCACATTATGGGAAAAATATCTTGTATATGCTACCGTATTTGGTCTTGCAGAAAATTTAGAAAAAACAATGAATGTAAAAATTGCAGAATATCAAACGATACCAGAAGGAACAGTAATAATAAATAATTGGAATCCTTGGATTGATTTCCATATTTATCATATGATTAATCAATCTGTAAATCATGCAGTTTCTAGTAGTGTTGCAGCCACCCTTGCAAATGCAAATTCTAAAAATAGTTCTGGATCTGGATTTGGAGGAGGATTTTCTGGTGGAGCTGGCTTCGGTGGTGGAGGCGGCGGTGGACACGGATTTTAAAAAATACTTGTGTGAAAAAAAGATATGATAGAATTAGAAAAAAGGAGAGTATATATGTTAAAAGAGTTCAAAGAATTTATTAAGCGTGGAAATGTAATGGATTTAGCCGTTGGAGTAATTGTTGGAGGAGCTTTCTCAAGTATTGTAACGTCGCTAGTAAATAATATATTAACTCCAATTTTAGGAATATTCTTAGGGGGAATTGATTTTAGCGGTTTATCCATAACAATAAAAAATGCTAACATAAATTATGGAATGTTCATTCAAAGTATTATCGACTTTTTAATTATTGCTTTCTGTATCTTTATTATGATTAAAGTGATAAATAAAATGATGTCAGTTGGCAAAAAAGAAGAAGAAGAAAAATCTGCTCCTGAAAAAAAACCAGAAGATATTCAATTATTAGAAGAAATCCGAGACTTATTAAAAGAACAAAAAACCTCGAAAAAGAGCAAACAAGAATCAAAGAAGAAATCTGAAAAATAAAGGTTTCTTTTTTTTTAATTGATATTATGGTAAACTAAACATAGTGATGGAAATGGAAATCATATTCAATAACCAGAAAATAGACTTACAAATTATAAGGAAAAGAAATAAGAATGTGTACATGCGATTTTTAAATTCTCATACACTAAATGTAACATGTAATCACTGGATAAGAGAATCAGAAATTATAAAATTAATTCAAAAAAACGAAAAAGCTTTAATAAAAATGTTAAATCAAAAAAAACGAGAGGATCAAAATTCAGAATATTTTAACTATTTAGGAAAAAAATATCAAAAATATTTTGATGGAATTACGAATCCACCGCAATTTAAAGATTCATATATTCAAGCAAAAAATGACAAAATACTAGAAAAATTTTATAAAAAAGAATGTGAGCGAGTATTTCAATTGGAACTCGAACGCATTGTTCCATATTTTCAAAATATTCCTCCTTTTACATTAAAAATAAGAACGATGAAAACAAGATGGGGAGTAAATAATCGAGGAAACAATACCATTACATTAAATAGTGAATTATTAAAAAAAGATTTAGATTTACTAGACTATGTAATCATTCATGAATTGTGCCACTTTTATGAACCAAATCATAGTGAACGATTCTGGAGACATGTAGAAGAATTTTATCCAAAATATAAAGA
>CAOWNX010000052.1:0-4028 GCA_948552115.1 uncultured Bacilli bacterium | reverse complement strand
AATAAATTAAAAGAAAAAAAATATCGTGACCAACAAAATTTATTCTTAATAGAAGGAGATCATTTATTAGAAGAAGCTCTAAAAAAAGGAGTAGTAAAAGAAATAATTACAACATCTCAAGAATTCCAAAAATCTTCGATTCCTTGTTATGAAATTACTGACAAAATTATGAAAAAAATATCCACTCAAAAAAGTATTCCAAAAGTAATCGCTGTATGTGAAAAAATACAAAAGAATCCGATAACTGGTACAGTATGTTTATTAGATAATATCCAAGATCCAGGAAATCTCGGAACCATAATTCGATCTGCTAATGCTTTCTTTATTGATACACTGATATTAAGTGAAGACACTGTAGACTTATATAATGAGAAAGTAATCCGTTCAAGTGAAGGAATGATGTTTCATATAAATATCATAAAAGGAAATTTAACAAAATGGATAAGTGAATTAAAAGCACAAAATTATACTATTTATGGAACAGATGTGGCAAATGGTACAACACTATCAAAAATAAATTGGCAAGAAAAGACTGCCATAATCATAGGATCCGAAGGAAATGGAGTAAACAAAGAACATTTAAAACAATGTGATGAAATAATTAATATTCCACTCTCTTCAAATTGTGAAAGTCTTAATGCTGCAGTAGCCGCCAGTATTATATTTTATGAATGGAGAAATTAATATGCGAGAAATAGAATGTAAATTTCAAATTCAAGACAAAAAAGAATTATTAAATCGTTTAAAAGAAAAAGGATGCTCTCTAGAAAAAGAAATAACTCAAAAAGATACAATTTTTGTTCAAGATATAAAAGATACTGAGAGTAAACCAAATTCCATCTGGTTGCGAGTAAGAAAAACAAATAATACCATCGAATTAAATTATAAAAAGCAATCAAAGAAAAAAAGTGAATCCAAAGAAATCGAATTTCAAGTAAATGATTATGATAAAGCAATCGAATTTTTAATTGCTTTAGGGTTTCAAAAATGGGTAGAAGTACAGAAAAAAAGAATAACAACAACTTATCAAAATTTTAATATTTGTATCGATGAAGTAGAGCGGCTTGGTGCATTTGTAGAAATTGAAATATTAGCTAGTGAAAATGACAGCATCGACTATGAACCAATAATTATGTCAGTAGCCAAAGAATTGCAAATTGATACGAAAAAAAGAATAAATAGTCATTATGACACAATGATTGCGGAAGTGATGGAATGTATCGATATCTTGGAAAAATTGTAAACACACATGGAATTAAAGGAGAGCTAAGAATAATTAGTGACTTTGATAAAAAAAATCTAGTCTTTAAGCCAAGCTTTTCTATTTATATTGGAGAAAAATTTCAAAAAGAAATCATAGAAACCTATCGACCTCACAAAAACTTTGATATGATAACCTTAAAAGGATATCAGAATATTAACGAAGTATTAAAATACGTGAACAAGCCTGTATATATAAAAAGAGAAGATTTAATTTTACAAGATGGGGAGTATTTATTAGAAGAGTTGATAGATTGTACAATCGTATTAGAAAAAGAAAAAATTGGAAAAATTGTAGAAATTGTGTATAATAAAGCCAATATTTTGTTAAAAGTGAATAGTAATTTAGGAAAAAACTTTTATATTCCATATCAAAAAGAATTCATAGAAAAGGTAAACATCCAGAAAAAACAAGTAATTGTACAAAATATTCAAGGATTGATAATATGAAAATAGATATTTTAACATTATTTCCGAATATGTTTCAGGGTTTTTTAAATGAATCCATCATAAGTCGTGCTATAAAAGCAAATCTTGTAAGTATCAATACCATAAACTTTCGTGATTTTTCAAAACGAAGCAACCATCAAGTGGATGATACACCTTATGGTGGAGGAGGGGGAATGGTATTACAATGTGAACCAATCATTGATTGCTTAGAATCAGTAAAAACAAAAAATTCCAAAGTTATTCTAATGTGCCCTCAAGGAGTACCATACAAACAACAAAAAGCAGAACAATTAAAAAAAGAGTCACATTTAATATTTATTTGTGGACACTACGAAGGCTTCGATGAAAGAATTCGAGAATTTGTTGATGAAGAAATATCGATTGGAGACTATGTATTAACTGGAGGAGAGCTTCCTGCAATGGTAGTTTGCGATAGCATCATCCGTTTACTAGATGGAGTCATCAAGACAGAATCTTATGAAAATGAATCATTTCAAAATAATTTATTAGATTATCCAACTTACACCAAACCAAGTATTTATCGAGGTCTCAAAGTTCCTGATATATTATTAAGCGGAAACCATGCTGAAATTGCCAAATGGCGTCTTCAAAAACAAAAAGAAAAAACTAGTGAAAAAAGAAACGATTTATTAAGAGGTGAAAAATGAAATATCAATTAATTCGAGAAAAGAAAAAAAAGAAATTAGTAATATCATTTTTACCAATTCAGGGTTTTGAAATGAATCCCAAATTATCCAATCATAAAAGTTTAATTACCATCAAAAATATGATACTTGTTGAAAAAAAGATAAAAGAAGAAATGATGAATCGCCAATTTGATCGCTTGTTTCGAAGATTAATAAAAATGACTTTAGATGTGACTGAAAGTGAAGAATCGACGAGTTCAGACTGTGCAATTGCTTTAAATGAAGTGACAAAAACGATGAGCATCCTCGAAAAAAAATATCAAAAAGAACTAAAAGCCAAAGAATATATATTATTACAAAAAAAATTATTTATATTAGAAACAAAATTAAAAGAAAAATTAATTCAAATTAGAAATAACGAAAAATTATTACAACAATTATATTATCAAAATGAAAAAATAGAGGAAAAAGGAAAATCTCGTTAAAGAAAGAATAGAATAGTTAAAAAATACTTGTCAAATCGAAAAATAAAATGCTATAATAAAAAAAGCTTTTTAAATCTTTTATCCGCTGAAATATTTTTTATGATAAAAGAACAAAAAATAAGAAAGGAAATGATTCAATTGACAAATCTCGTAGACAAAATTAATAAAAAGCATATCAAACCTGATACTCCTGAATTCCGTGTTGGAGATACGGTAAGAGTAGATGTATGGGTAAAAGAAGGAAAAAAGGAAAGAATCCAAGCTTTTGAAGGATTAGTAATTGCCAAAAAAGGTGGAAGTGTTTCTGAAACATTTACTGTACGTAAAAAAAGTGGAGGAGTCGGTGTTACTAGAGTATTTCCTGTAAATGCTCCAACCATCGATAAAATCACAGTTGTTAAAAAAGGTATGGTACGTCGTGCAAAACTAAACTTCATAAAAGGAATGCGTAAAGAATATAAAGTAAAAGAAAGAAATTAGGATTAACCTAATTTTTTTTTGGAAAGGAAAGAGTTAAAATGACAGAAATAGAACGGAAACATAAAGCGAGAAGCTTGGTAGTTACCTTAACACAAAACGTAGAAAAGAAAAAATTTGACACGAATGAAGAAGTATTTGCATATCATAAGCTAATCTCGTTTTTAAGTTCTATGATAAATAGTCAAGAATCGTCTGAAAACTTAGAAGAGGAAGAATTAAAATTAAGGATATTTCAAGAGTTAGTTGAAAAAAATATATTTTATTCCTATCGAGCAATCTATGAAATTTTAATATCTCCAAAAGCTCATTTAAATAAAATGTTTCCCTTTTTATTTTGTTTTCGAGAATATCTAGAACAAAAAGAAATCTTGAACTCTTGTGATGAAGAAAAAATGAATTGTTTAAAAGAGGCACTACTCTTGAAAGAAATAAATTCTGTTTGTCGTACAAAAAATAATTCATTTTGTCAAATGAAACAAAATGAGATATAATGAAACAGAAGAAAATAATTTTCTAAAAAAGGATGAATCAAATGAAAATAGTAAAACAAATAATGCCTTATGTTTTGATACTAATTGGAGTTGTAATCGTTCGAACCTTTTTAGTAACCCCTATTAAAGTAAATGGATCAAGCATGTATAACACCTTAGAAGGAAATGAACTGATGTTACTTTGGAAAGTTGGGGAAATCAAACGTTATGATATT
>CAOWNX010000051.1 GCA_948552115.1 uncultured Bacilli bacterium | reverse complement strand
CAATAACTTCACCTGTATTAGAGATAATACAGAAATTGTGTTTATACTTTGATATATCAATACCAACATAATATATCATTTTATAAGCACCTCCTTAAATTAGTTTGTTTGCACTGAATGTTTGACACAGAACTTCTAATTATGTAATCACGTAATCTAATAAAACATCGATTAGTAAAAAACTAACGTGTTAACTAACTAATTAACAATAAAATTAAAAATCTGTGGTTTGAGTCATCTCCAACCAGTCCATTAAATGGCTGTAAATTTATAGGGACAAATCCACAGTGCGAAATTTATTTTACTTCTAGAAGTAAAATAAATCAAAAATATAATAGAAAGGGATCAATCAATAAGAAATTAATTAATATTTCTTATTGATTGATTATACGTGTTTTCTTATGGCTTCAAAAGGATAAAAATACATTAAATATACTGATGATTTTGTAAACGATATTGTTAATCAAATGAGAGATGGTGTAACTGCATATCTTCTTGCCAAAATAAATAATATATCAATCATATACACTGTAAAAACATGGAAAAGAATATATATAAATCATCCTGAATTATATCCTAATGTTGGTAAAAAAAGAGGAAGAAAAAAGATTCAAATTTAACAACAGAAGATTGGAAAGAAAGATATGAAATATTAAAAAATACTGGACCTTCTTCAAGGCACAACGAGAGAAAAAGTAACATTTATAAATCTTTATAGAGGTAATTATAAACTTACTAACATGTGTGTCATACTTAATATAAATCCTAAAACTTATTATAAGTATAGAAATAAGGAAGTTCCTGATTATTATGATTATTTGATAATTAAAGAAAGATTTGATGATTCTAAAGGTACATATGGATATCGTAGGATAGGTGAAGGCTTACTCCAAAAATATGGTGTAGTTATGAATAGGAAGAAGGTATTGAGAATAGTGAAAAAAATATAATTTAATGGCCGAGTATATAAAGAAAGCAAAGAAAAGACATAAAAATGAAAGAATTTAAGAAAATATCAAACCTAATTTATTAAAAAGAAATTTTGCAACTGATGCCCCAAATAAAGTATGGGATACCGATGTAACATATTTAATAATTAAAGGACCAAAACCCTTATCACCCTCAACGATTGATCGAAGAAGAAACGATGCTTGTAGAAAAGCAAAAATATTCAATATAACACAACACGAATTTAGACATAGCTATGCCACTAAAAACATTCATAAGGGTGTACCAATTGATACAATTTCACATTCTATGGGACACAGTAATGTGTCTATGACCGTTGATGTCTATATGCACCAAGAAAAAAAGAATAACAAGTATTCTTTCAATCGTTTTTGATTTTTATACTATTACCCAAAATTTTAAAAATCAAATTTATCAAAATATTTTACAATATTTTAATCAAAATGGAGCAGGTGATGAGGATCGAACTCACGTTATCAGCTTGGAAGGCTGAAGTTCTACCATTGAACTACACCTGCATTTCTTTGATTACATTTAGAATTATATCATAATATTATGAAAATTCAATATTTTTTTAAAATTTCATTGAATTTTTTTTATGAAATCGATATAATGTTTTTATTGCTGAATTAGCTCAGTTGGTAGAGCAACGCACTCGTAACGCGTAGGTCGCAGGTTCGAGCCCTGTTTTCAGCACCATTTGTTTATAGGTTCAATGGAGTTTGAGCTTTAAATATATATAGTCTGAAATATGACTATTTTTTAATGAAAAAACTACATTGGATTATTATGACTTTACCTGATCATTTTTTTATTTACTTTATTAACAATTATATTTACTAGGATATTGGTATATTTATTTCCAAAATCTAGCTCTACGATTAAAAATTTTAGAATTTATCATTGGGTGTATGGGTTGTTGACTACTATCCTACTCTTTAGTATCTCAAATTTTTATACCAATCTATATTTATTATCAATTAGTATAGGTGTCTTTTTGAACAAAATTGGATTTATTGTCATTCGTGGTAAAACTCATGCAGATAATTATAGTCCTATTTCTTTTATTTTATCGATAATATTTATTCTTTTTTTAATTAAAGACATATTATTCAATTTTATTTTAATTAATTTATTTTTTAGATTGTATTACTATTATTTTAGGTGATAAATATGTTAAACTCCAATCAAAGCTTATATTTACTTTCTAATCGTGATTATTTAGATGACTATTCTCATGTAAAAATAAGAAAAATTGATATGACTTTATCTGGAAATTATTTAAGTAATTATCCTTTTGAAGTTCCTAAAAGTTATTCCTTTGATCAATATCCAAACAAAGAGATAGAGATTTTAATTCAAAATATTTTAAAAAAATATCCTCTTCAAAAAAAGAAAAAAATTGTTTTAGGGCTGGAGTAAATGGGGTTGTCAATTGAGTAAAACATAAATAAGAAGTTAATACAGTTCCAACACTTATGATTCCACAACTAGCTAAATAGGTAGATACTCCAATAACTATTACAGTAAATAAAGCTTCGTTAATAAATTTTAAACAATCATAAAATGCCATGGCTTTATGATGTTTCATTTCTTTTTTTCGTAAATATTCTGATTTTTCAGTAAAACGGTTTACTTCATTTGATGTATTATTTGTTATACGTATGACTTCAATTCCATTCATCAGTTCGACCATTGTTCCATCCATAGATACTTTTTCTTCCATTAGTTCTACTCGTATTCCCTTTTGGATAGATATTTGTCTTAATATTATGATGATGCCAATTGGGATTACAAGTAACATTAGTAAAGATTAAAATATTGGTTGCTTTGTAAAAATTATTGTTATTGCTGCGATTCCACTGAAAATAGCTGGCGCAAAGTCCATAAATATTAACTTTAATAATCGTATGGTTCCATCTAAGCTACGATTTAGTCTTCCATGAATGTTTCCTATCATATTTTTTTAAAATAATTTAAGGGTGCATGAAGTAATGAATTGACAGCATTCGATCTTGCTTCTTTCTCACACCTTGTACAAGTATCTTCTACGATTACTCTTCTTATTACTTTTATTATTTCGTTTAATACAGTTATTATTAAAATAAATAATAGAAAAGGTAAAATGCTTTGAAATACTATATTTTCTTGATTTAAAAGGTCATCTGTTAATTTACCTATGGATAAAGGTAATAGTTGACTCAGTATTGCGGATATTATCATGATTAAAATGATAATCATAAAGTTCCACTTTTGTTTTCTAGATAACATTTGATATATTCTTTTTATTAAATTGGCACTCTTCATTTTTCTTTAACTTCTTCCTATTCATGAAATTATTGATTTGTTATTTCACTTTCATATAATTTTTTATAACTTAAATTGGTTTTTAATAATTCTTGATGAGTTCCAATACCTACTATTTTGCCTTTTTCTACTAAAAGAATTCGATCTGAATTTTTGATTGTTGATAAGCGATGCGCGATAATTAATATTGTATACTTTCCTTTTAGATTATCTATTGCTGTTTGTATGTCACGTTGTGTTTCGTTATCTAAGGCACTGGTTGCTTCATCAAACAAAATAATTTTTGTTTTTTGTACTAAAGCTCTAGCTATAGCAAGACGTTGCCTTTGTCCTCCAGATAAATTGGTACCACCTTCTCCAAGAATTGTATCTAGTCCACATGGTAAGTTTTTGACAAAATCATACAAACAAGATAATTTTAGGGCTTTAATAATTTCTTTGTCTTGAATATTTTCTTTAATTAGTTTGAAATTATCTCGAATGCTCATATTAAATATATAAGGATTTTGCGAAATCATCGTGATATTACCACGAATTGATTCTTCATCTAGTGTGTGAATATCTATTCCATCGATGAGAATTTGGCCCTCACTTATTTCATAAAGTTTTCCAAGTAAGTTAAAAATTGTTGTCTTTCCAGAACCACTACGTCCAACAAAGGCAACAGTTTCACCACTATTTATTTTAAAAGACATATGATTAAGAACTTTATAGTTTTCGTAAGAAAAGGAAACATTTTTAAATTCAAAATTCCCTGTTACTTGCTTTAAATGTCTATCACCAAATTGTTCTTTATCAAAGTCTTTGTTTTCAATTATTCCAAATACACGATTGGTCGAAACATTGAAAGTTTTTATTTCGTCTAATAGCAAAGAAATATTATCCATAAAATTTGTCATGATGTTTGTTTTGTATGTAAATAATGCAACCGCTAAAGAAATAGATAACGTTTGCGTTTTAATTAAAAAGATTAGTAAAATAACCAAGCCAAATACGAAAAGTTCTGTCAGTATTCTTACAATCATTAAATATAAAATATCAACCATTCTTTTATCATAATCTTTTTTTATTTTTTCTTTTATTTCGAAAAATAATTGGTTTAAAAAAGAGTTTTTAGCAGATAGCATTTTTAAATCTTTTTCCCCACGAACTAGTTCTCCTACTAAACTCGATACTTTTTCTCTTTGATTTCTGTAAATGAAGTCTAGCTTTCCCATCTTATTGGTTCTTAGTAAATATAAAGAAGTTAATAAAATTGCTGATATGAAGTAAAAAAGAAAAACGTATTTATTAATCGTAAATATCGCAATAAAAATACCTGCATTCATTAACGTTTTTGATATATAACCTGTTCCATGAGTAAACATTTCAGCCATATGTTCAGTATCTTGAGTAATTCTTTCAATAAAGGTTCCCATGCCATTTTTTTGAATTTCTTTTTCTTCTATTTTTAATATTTCTTCTCCTAGTTTCATTTGTAAATTTTTAATGGTTCCCATGCGGAATTTTCGACAAACAATTCCCATAATAAAATAATTGATATCATTAATTAAACTAATTCCTAAAACCATGATGCTTGTTAAGAATAATTCTTCGTAGATGTTTTCAGAAAATAATACAATTTGTTTGGCAGTATAAAGTGGTAAAATAATTCCTATTATCATTTGAATGATAGAAGTTATTAAGATCAATATAAAATATTTTCGGTATTCATTGGATATAGAATAAACTTTTTTTAGATTTCTTACAGTTTCTTTCACAACTAATTTCTCCGATCTTAAAACAAATTTTCTTTTTTTCATTATACTATAAATTTGCTAAATGAGAACTTTTTGTAATTCTTATTATTTTCTTCTTTTGTATTCTATTGATTCCATTTTTCTTTTGAAAATTCTTTTATGTTTAAAACTCACAATTCTTTATATCATGATTTGGATTTCTTTTTAAATTTTTCATTGCTTGCACTTAAATTTATCGTAAATATTTATGATATTGTATTTCCTCATCATCGCTCAATTCAGATACTTGTTTAAAATTTGCTCGTTCTATTGTTCTAATTCCAAATGTATTTTGATTGTTCACATTAGCCACAATACAATCTATCAATGTATTTTCTTTTAAAATTTGTGTAATTTCATCTAAAATTAGACATCCATAGCCTTTACCATAATATTTTTTTCGAACAGCATAATATAATGAAACTGTTTTTCCAATAGAAGTGTCAATTTCTTCACTTAACCCAATGTATCCTATTATTTCACCATTATTTTCGACAAAATAGTTCTTTCCTGTTATTCCTTTGCCTTTACTTTGAAAATCATAATTTGTTAAATCTCCTAAATATGGTGTTTCTGTTTTTATTTGAGATAATATTAACATATGTTCTGAATTTTCTGGTTGTATTTTATAAAAATTTAATTTTTTCCCTTGCATTTTCCATTACCTTTGTCTCTTTCTTTAAGGAATTATATCATATTTTTATTACTTTTATAAAGTTCAACGATTTCATGAAAAAGATATCATAATACCTGATGAAAGTAAGAAAGATATTGTTTCTTATATTTTTGAAGAATATTCCAAAGATGTAGGTTTTAGAACAATTGCTCTTAACTTGAATAATCTAGGAATACCTAATCACTCTAAACGGTGTCATGCGTCAGTACATATGTTAGAGATTTAATGACAGGAAAATATTATATGGAAAATCTACTAACCCATAAACAAAAAGTAAATTAT
>CAOWNX010000050.1 GCA_948552115.1 uncultured Bacilli bacterium | reverse complement strand
AAACTGAACTTTTTATTTATGATTAATTGCTTTCAAAATAATCGTAAGGACAATAAAACAAACGGCAGCTCCTAAAAATACAGTAATCGTATTATCCGAAAAATAATCAGATAAAATAGAACGTACAAAATCTACAATATCAGCCATATATGCTTTCATCGTTGTGGTAACTTCGTTATAGAAAGCTTCAAAATCTTGTTCTACAACATTAAAAATCATATAATCACACCTTATAATAATAATTATAAGATAGTATTGCATTTTAATCAAATATTTGTTAAGATAACCTTGTCATGGCGGAATTGGTGAAGTGGTTAACACGCCGGATTGTGGCTCCGGTATGCATGGGTTCGATCCCCATATTTCGCCCCATTTTTAAGTTTTAAACGTATAAAAGCGTTTAAATATACATTGTTTTTAAAACCGGTCAGGGTATTAAAAAAACAATTTACGGAAAGGAATACTAAGTATTCTTTTTTCTTGGTGTAAATAAACATCACAAGTCATAGATATTTTACTATGTCCCATATTACGAGAAACAACATCAATCGGTACATGATTATGAATCGAACGAGTAGCATAGCTATGTCGGAATCCATGTTGTGTGATATGAGGCAACTTTGCTTTATCACAAGCCTTTCTCATGTGTCTATCAATCGTTGATGGTGCTAAAGGCTTCATACCACCAAAGACAAAAAATTCTTCGTTAAAAGTTCCACATTTTTTGGTATAAAGACGTTTTAATTTCCAGATACGAAAACGCATAAGCATAGATATTTTAAAAGTACGGATACTAGATTGATTTTTTGGAGTATCTAAAGTTCTAGTACCTTTACGTTCTATACTATGATTAATAGTAGCATTACAACCTTTTAAATCAGTAAAACGAAGTGCCATAGCTTCACTCGGACGAGGACCATAGAAAAAGATAAAATTGAAAAACTGTTTGTCGATATAATCGGTTAAGCAAAAACGAAACTTTCGAAATTGAAATAAATTGAAAATAACTTTTTCTTTCTTCTCTATCTTTTTGCTGAAATTAGAAACACTAAGAACTATGGTCTCCTCCATGTATCCAAAATCCATACAAAATTGAACAAAAGAACTAAAGGCATAATATAAGCCACTATTAAAGCTGTTACTAAAATTTTTATCAAGAATTTTATCTTGCCAAATAATAATATCTTTTTTTACTAGTTTTCGCATATCTTTAACATCTTTAAAATAAGGTAAAATATGTAAAGATATATTTCGTATGTGTGTATCATAACCCTGCTTTTTATGACGTTTTTTTGCAAATACTTTGTATTCCTCAAAAGCACTAATAAAAGTACTAATTTGAGTAGACAAAATTAAATTTCACCACCTTTCTAATTATTTGAATTAGTAAGGTTAACATTTGAATTATCTATTTTGTTTCCAAGTTTTTGTAATTCAGATACCATTGTAAACATTGTAGGTAAATGATTCATAATCTCTTTTTGGTCAAGTGCTTTGATTTAATAATACGATATAAGCGCTTGTCACATTAATACCAAGACTTTCAGCATATTCTTTTACCCGAGATACAACATTAACAGGAATATTGATATTAACTCTTACTAATTCAGTTGTATTTTTTTTGCCATAATATTCAAACTCCTTTACTTTTTTTTCTATCTATCTATTACATTACTCTTATTCATTTTCAATCTTCTTCAAACATTTCAAGAGAAGTATAATGATATAATGACAAGTTGATTATATCAACGTAACAGTATTTCTTGGAAAAGACAATGACATAGTATTAGTTGGAGAAGTTCCTGCTAATAACAGCTATAAATTTTACATATCTATCATTCACGTCTCATTTTCTCCAAAAAGATACCAAGCTAATATCACACTATTTCAAATGTTAAAAAAATCCATAATTTACCAAATTAAAGATATGATATAATGACATTAAGAAAAGAGGTAAATATGTACAATACAAAATATATCTTAGGTTTGGATATTGGGATATCTTCTGTAGGTTGGGGATTATTATTATTAGACGAGCATGACAATCCTTGTAAAATTATCGATGTTGGTAGTAGAATTTTCCCTCCAGGAGAGACAGATAAAACAGGAGAAAGTCGTGCCAAAGAACGAAGAGAAAAAAGAGGAACACGAAGAGTAACAAGAAGAAGAGAATTTCGTGTCGATCGAGTAAGAAATTTGCTTTATGAAACAGGGTATTTAACGACAAATATACACTCAAATTTAGTTTCAGAGAAAAATGAAGAATTAACCAAAGAATTTAATCACATGATTGAAAAATATTATTTAAAGCATTCCACAAATCCTTATCAATTAAAAGTAGAAGCATTAGATCGACCAATAACAAATGAAGAATTATGCATCGTTTTAGTTCATTATGCAAAAAAAAGAGGATATAAATCTAACCGTGAAGAAAATTCAGACAGTGAAAGTGGTAAAGTAAAAAGTGCTATCAAAGAAAATGAAATATTAATGAAAGAAAAAAATTATCGTACCATTTCTGAAATGTATGTCAAAGATGAAAAATTTGCGAAGAAAATTAAAAATTCAGCAGGAGACTACAAAATATCTGTTACAAGAGAAATGTATCTTGATGAAATTAATAAAGTTTTAGATACACAAATAAAATTTGGAGTAATTTCTGAATCATTCAAAAAAGAATATGTAGATATATGGCAAAGTCAAAGACATTATTCCAAAGGACCAGGAGGAAATTCTAAATATGGTGGAAACTTAATTGAACGAATGACTGGGAAATGTCAGTATGATAACGAACCACGAGCTCCAAAATTTGCCCCGAGTTCCGAGATTTTTGTTGCATTAACCAAACTAGTAAATTTAAGATATAAAACGGAAGAAAATAAAGACTACATGGGATTATCAAATCTAGAAATTCAAACATTACTAAATAAAGCATTTGATAAAAAAACAGTAACTTATCAAGATGTTATCAACATACTAAATAAAAAAGAGATAAAATTTAAAGACTTACAACTTACCAAAAAAGAATATGGCAAAGTTATCGAAGAATTAAAAAAACTTTGGAATATCCCAAAAGAACAAAAAATTGAAATAAATTTGTTAAAGGATTCTGAGAAAGAAACGTACAATGAACACTTCCAAAAGAAATTGTTTTCCAAAACATTGTTTGAATTAAAAGGCTATCATGAGCTCATTTCAAAAATAACCAAATCCTTTGGTAAAGAAACAGCTAGTAAAGAAAAAAAGAATATTGAAATGTTAGACGAACTAGCTTTATTTTGCACCAACTATAAATTAAATGACGAAATCAAAGAAGAAATGGAAAAATCTGAAAATATAGATAAATTATTTTTAGAAGAAGATTTTATTGAAAGTTTACCAAATTTTAAAGATCACATTATGTTATCAACAAGCTTAGTAAAAAAGCTGATTCCTTTGATGTTAGAAGGTAAAAGATACGATGAAGCAATGAATGAATTAGGATACAATTTAAATGCAACGGAAAATCAAGAAAAATACGATTTATTACTTCCGATTAACAAAGATAATAATATCACAAATCAAAGGGTAATAAGGTCTCTAACCCAAGCTCGTAAAGTCATTAATGCCGTGATAAAAAAATATGGCTTACCAAAAATGATAAATATTGAAACGGCAAGAGAACTAGCCAAATCAAGACAAGAAAGAAACGAAATCAAAAAAGAACAGGAAGAGAAAAAAGCAAAAAATAAAGAAATTAAAAAGTTTCTAGTAGAAGAGGGTTTCTTTACAAGTATAGAAAAAGTATCTAGTGTTGATTTACTAAAATATAAATTATGGGTAGAACAAAAAGAATGTTGTGCTTATAGTATGAAAAAAATAAAAATAGAAGAATTATTTCAAAACAATGTAGTACAAATAGACCATATTCTTCCATACTCTAGAACATTTAACGATAATTACTTAAATAAAACGCTAGTTTTAACTAAGGAAAATCAAGAAAAAAGAAATCAAACTCCGTTTGAATGGTTTGGAAATACCGAAAAATGGAACAAATATGAAACCTTTATTAATTCATTAAATATAAATCCAAAGAAAAAAGATAATTATCTCTTACGTAAATTAGACGACGAATTAGCAAGAGAAATGAGAGATCAAAACTTGAATGATACCAAATACATTAGTACCGAATTATCCTCTTTTATAAAAGCCTATTTAAATGTAGAAAAAGTAAATTTATATCCTGGAGCATTAACTTCAAAACTTCGGGCTAGATGGGGCTTTAACCGGTTAACACACAGTTATATTTCGCCTACATATTATTTACCAGAAAACTTCAAACAAGAGATTGAAAAAGATAGAGAAAATCATTTACATCATGCTATGGATGCTTTAGTCATTGCATCAATCACTCCTTCCTTAGAGCAAAAAATAACACGGTATGAAAAATTTAGTAGATACATCGATGGATTAACTGAAAAAAGAATTCATGATGGAGAATTAGAAAAAATCGATGATAATTATGTGGATCATATAACTGGAGATGTAATAAGTTTAGAAGATTATAAAAAAGAACAAATGGCAAATGAAAATATTCAATTTACCAAACATAACGTTGCCAAATTAAAATTCCCACAACCATACAAAAATTTTGATGAAGAAGCTAAAATACGTGTTTATGAACAAGATATTGAAAACCTAAAATTCAAATTAAAGTCTTTTTCATATACCAAAAAAGAATTAGACCATATTCATACCCTAACTCCTTCTATTGCAAAATCGAAAATATCAGGTGCAATGCATCAAGAAACATATTATGGAATAAAAGATATAGGAGATATTACTTATAAAACATCTAGAAAACCTTTAGAAAAAATAACCAAAAAAGATTTAGAAAAAATTCCTGATTCCAAAAGTGGTTCCAAAGATATCATTGATGCAATAAGAAATTGGTTAGGTAATTGTGAAGACGGTGCTTCTGCTCTAAAAGCAAACAATAATCACTATCCAATTAATCCAAATGATAAAGAAAAAAAAGAAATACGTAAAATTAAAATATATGAACCATACAAAAACACAGGGCATATGATTCAAAATAGCAATGTAGATAAAGGTGGAGTATATCAAATAGACGTATTCAAATCTAAAAATAAAGAGGATGAAAAACTTTATTTTGCAGCTTACGATATCCTTGAAATTCAAAAAATAAAAAAGCATAACAAAGTAAAAGATAATGCGTTTAAAATAAAATTAGAATATGCGCAAGGAAGCAACAATTTTATTTTACCTTATCAAAAAGTTTTAGAAGATTATGAATTGATTTCTATGTTAGGAAAAAATGATTTAATCAAAATTACATTAAAAGATGGTAGAGAGTCTATTGCTTATGTAGTAGGATTTTCAACAGGGAAATTAGAAGTAAAAAGTAAATTAGGAGATGGATATGATTTAATCGGAGAAAATAACGTTTTTCAAAATCTAATAACTCGATATACAATTACCGTTTCTACAATTAAAAAAATAGAAAAATTATCTATAAGTATTTTAGGTGAAATTAATGGGTTATAGACAGGTAATCATAAAGAAAAGTGAAAAACTTCATTTTCAAAACAATAATTTAGTTATCGAAAAAGAAGAAAAAACAACCAAAGTTCCGTTGGAAGATATTAACTTTGTTTTAATAGAAGATGCGACTACACTTTTAACTGCAAGATTACTAGCTGAATTTGGAAAAAATGCTATATCTTTAATTATCTGCGATGAGTCTTTTAAGCCCACTTCAATTCTTTATCCTTATAATTATCATTATAAACAATTGGATGTTCAAATCAATTACAATTAAAAGAAGAATATAAAAATGATTACTGGGATTTAATTGTGAAACAAAAGATTGAAAATAGCATTAGAGTCTTAGAAATGACAACCAAAGAAGAAATGGTAATATCGAAACTAAATGAATATAAAAAAGAAGTAAAAAATGGAGATGAAGGAAATAGAGAAGGTCTAACAGCCAAAATATATTTTCGAAGTCTTTTTGGTAGTGACTTTATAAG
>CAOWNX010000049.1:3763-6232 GCA_948552115.1 uncultured Bacilli bacterium | reverse complement strand
GAAAGATAGTAAGGCATTGTACTCTATTTATCAATTGCTTAATTATGCAAAACCTGATTTTGTGATTGTGACTGGTGATTTAACATTTCCAGTAGGTTTGTTTTCTTTGTCTATTAATAATCATACTCCTGTCATGGAATTTGCATCTTTTATGAGAAATTTAGGTATTCCTTGGGCTTTTACTTATGGAAACCATGATACAGAAAGTATGGCTACGTACTCGAAAGAAGATTTGGATAAGCTTTTTCAGATGTTGTCTTATAAAACTAGTAAAAATTTATTGTATCCATATATTCAACCAAATATTACAGGAAGAAATAATCAATTAATTGAGATTCGTAATCGTGATGGTAGTTTAAATCAAGCTTTGTTTTTGATAGATTCGAATGCTTATACGGGAGAGGGGTTTAATCAATATGATTACATTCATGATGATCAAGTAGAGTGGTATGAATCCCAAGTGCTTCGGTTGCAAAATGAAGAGAAAAAATCTATTTCTTCAATGATGTTTTTTCATATTCCTCTTCATCAATATCAAGAAGCTTATCAACTTTATCAACAGGGTAGTAACGATGTAATTTATCATTTTGGAGAGAATCTTGAAGATGGTGTTGGTAAGGTTTGTGCATCGAATTATCCAAGTAAAATATTTGATACTGCTTTAGAACTTGGAAGTACCAAAGCTTTCTTTTGTGGTCATGATCATTATAATAATATATCGTTAGAGTATAAAGGAATTCGTTTAACTTATGGAATGAGTATTGATTATTTAGCGATGCCAGGAATTCAAAATAGTATGAATCAACGTGGAGCTACGTTAATTACGATTTATGAAAATAGTGAATATGACATCGAACAAATTCCTCTTAAAGACATTTCTTAAAATTTTTGGAGTATTGTAATTTTTTGTTAACTTATTTTCTTTTTTTGTGTTATAATATATTTTATTTTTGGTGGGAAAATTCAGAGTGATTACGTTGGAACAAAAAAAGAATTTAAAAGAAGAGATTAATCAAACCGTTGAAATTATTTCTGGTAAAAATGCAGAAAAGAAAGTTGATAAAATGGCAACACATGTTTTTAATCCATATGATTTTTTGTATTCTTTTGCTACAGAAGATATTAGAGGTTATTCTAAAGAATTTGATCGACCTAAAACTTTTTTGACCGTTGGTGGTAGTGGAGATCAACTTTTTAATGCCATTTTATTGGGTGCAGATAGAATTGATGTTTTTGATTATAATAAATTAGTCAAACGGTTTATAGCACTTAAAATTTCAGCAGCTAAGGTATTTGATTCTGAAACATTTTATCGTTATTTTCAGACATTTGATATTGAGTTATTTGGTAAATTAATTTCAGAACTTTCTGAAGAGGATAGGATTTATTGGGAATCATTATATGATTATCTTGATTATTCTGTTATTCGAAGCAATTTTTTTTATAGAACATTGCCAAAAGAAACCACTTTTCAAATTAACTCTTATTTGGATAACGAAAAATATGATCAGTTTCAATCTAAGGTTAAGTCAAGTAGAAATTAATTATTTTGATAGTGATTTATATTCTTTATCATCTAAGATAAAGGGTAGATATGATGCAATTAATTTTTCTAATATCTATGAATCTTTAAATTATGGAGTACATACGAGTTTGGAAAATGCGTCTCGATATTATCAATTTATTACGGAACAAATGTATTCTCTTTTGAATTCGAATGGAGCGATGATGTTTGCATATTTATATGCTTTTAGTGATACTGTGAAAAAATGTTTTGATGAAATGTATGATAAATCTAGAAAATTACTTAGTTCTTCTATTATGACTTCTTTTGAAGAAATGGAAATGTATCAGAATGATTTGACTTCTCAAAATTATTCTTATTCTTTGCTTCTGGATATGTTTCAACATGAAAATATCAAAAAGGTATTGACTAATCATATTGTATATGGTCAAAGTTTGGATAAATCACATGATATGGCTTTAATTTTGAAAAAGTGATACATTAATTTTAAGGAGAGTTTTTATGAGATATCATGTTTTACGTTTTGATATATGGCTGTGTTTAGCGATTGGAGTGGTTCTTTCTTTTGGAACTGGGAAATTAGCTCGTTACTTTTTGGAAAGTCGTTATGAATTGTATCAACAAGAACATATTGTAGATAAAAATGAAGTTGGTGGAATTGCCGATGAAACAATTTTTCATGCTCGAAGTATTGAAGATATGATGTCTCATGAAACGTTTACTGTAATATCACCAGGAATTCAATATCGGAATAAAGGTTCTGGTTTTTATCACAATTTTTATTTACATGCACTTTGGTTACCGTCTTCGGAAATTGTTGCTGCAAGAATTAATGAAGATTCTGTGGTACATACTGGAGAATCAATTTATTCTGGGGATAGTATTTTACCAGTATGTAAGGTTGTCTGGGCTGATCTCACAGATTATTCTACATTTTTGAGTCA
>CAOWNX010000049.1:0-3696 GCA_948552115.1 uncultured Bacilli bacterium | reverse complement strand
TCGAAGAGACTTTTATCTTGATTGTGTTGGAAATGCGAGTATTCCGAGTGAACAGGATTTTATTGAAACTCCAGTGATACTTGTGGAACTTGTTACGATTTTACTTGTATTTCCAATTGTACATTGGTTAGGGTCGAAGTTTGGGTTATTTCCATATATTATTCCACCTAGAAATTAGAATTTTGGAGGTTTTTAATGATTTATTCTTATGATGAGTTATTAAATATGAAAAAAGATGGAGTGGTTCTATCGTTTGATAACATTACAAAAGAACAATTAGAGCAGCTTTTTATTTCTAATCGTAGAATTGCAGAGTTGTATGATGTATCAGATAGTTGTGTGCGAAATCGAAGAAGAAAATGGGATATTTCTATTCGTTCTGCAAAGTATATTTATAAGTCTTTTGCAAATAACAACAAAGAATTGTTAGATGGTTTAAATTTAAGTTCAAAAGAAAGATTACTGAATTCTAAAAACTTTGATAAAATTTCTAAAGCACTTACTCATTATCTTTTTCGAAATGGTCCAGTGGAAAATATGCATGCAAAAGGGCAATTATCACAAAGTGATATGAAAACTTTAAATCAGTATATGGTAAATAAAATTGCAGGATTACTTTTTTTAGTGGAACAAGAGGAATGGTTAAAAATAGAGTTATTAATTGATTTTCTTTCTAAGTATGGAAAAGATTGGGATAAAGCAGAATTGGACACGAAAGAAATTGATATGATTTTTGATTCTTCTTTGGGAGTACGATCAATTGATTTAAGGAAATCTTAATATTTCTTTCTTTTTTTTGTGATATGATATTTTTACATTTTTTAAAGAAGGTGAAGGATTGAATATTTTAATTGTGGATGATGAGCAAGAGATTGCCGATTTGATTGAAATTTATTTAAAAAATGATGGGTATCAAGTATTTAAATATTATGATAGTAAAGAAGTATTGAAGGATTTAGAACATTTAGAAATTGATTTAGCTATTTTGGATGTGATGATGCCAGAGATGGATGGTTTTTCTTTGTGTACACATATCCGAAAGAAGTATCAATTTCCAATTATTTTTGTAACTGCAAAAGTGGAGGACATGGATAAGATTAACGGTCTTATGTTGGGAGCCGATGACTATATTACAAAGCCATTTCAACCTCTTGAACTGATGGCTCGTATTAAAGCACAGTTGAGAAGGTATAAGAAATATAATGCAGTTTATGAACCAAACAATGTGATAGAGATTAGAAATATTGTAATGAATCAAGATACTCATGAGTTTTATTTTCAAGGGGAAAAAGTGGAATTGACACCGATTGAGTTTTCTATTTTATGGTATTTGTGCGAACACAAGGGAAAAGTTGTGAAAACGGAAGATTTGTTTTTTCAAGTATGGAAAGAAAAATATTTTGAAAAGGATAATAATACGATTATGGTTCATATTAGACATTTGCGTGAAAAAATGAAGGATACAGGAAAAAAACCAAAGTATATTGTTACGGTATGGGGAGTAGGTTATAAAATTGATGAATAGTTATCAAAATTTGTGGAAACAAACATTTTCAAAATTTATTTGGCAAGTTTTTTTATGGAATTTCGGCTGTCTTAGTTTTTTATTTTTTTTGATCCTTGTTATCAATGTATTTGATTTTCAATGGCTTTATCGATTTTCTCCAGAATTATATTATTTTTTCCGTGATTGGTTTTATTTTATTTTTAAGAGTGACTTGTTTTTTGTTTTCCTTATTTTAATTTGTATTTTTGGAAATTTTTATTTGGTTTATCGGTTAATTTGTAAGCTTTTTTCTTATATTCAAGCAATTTATGATGCGTCTTCTCTTCTTTTTTCTTCGGATGTAGATTATATTGAACTTCCAAGAGAGTTAGAGGAGATACAGAAACATTTGAATTCGTTAAAGAAAGAGAGTATGGAAAATGAAAGGATTGCAAAGGAACAAGAAGTAAAGAAAAATGATTTAATAGTTTATTTAGCTCATGATTTAAAAACTCCTTTGACTTCTTTGATTGGATATTTATCTTTACTTGAAGAAATTAAGGACATGCCAAAAAAGCAAAGAGAAAAGTATATTAAAATTGCTTTGGATAAATCTTATAAATTGGAAGATTTGATTAATGAATTGTTTGAAATTGCTCGATTTAATGCGGAAAAGATTATTTTAGAACCAGAAAAAGTTCATTTGAATTTGATGATGGAACAAATTATTGATGATTTTTATCCTGTTTTGCAAGAACAAAGTAAGCAGATTATTCTTTGTCAAAATGATTCAGTTGATCTTTTTTTAGATCCAAATCAAATGGCTCGAGTGTTTAATAATTTGTTTCGAAATGCTATTTTTTATAGTAATACTTCTGAGATATTTGTGAATATTTTAAAAAAAGAAACATCAGTTCAAGTAGAAATTCGTAATTCAGGAAAGAAGATTCCAACTGAGAAGTTAAAGCATATTTTTGAAAAGTTTTATCGTGCGGATTCTTCTCGTAGTTTGCGTACTGGAGGAAGTGGTCTTGGGTTATCGATTGCTAAGGAAATTGTGGAATTGCATGAAGGAAAAATATGGGCAACGAGTGAAAGGGATCAAACAACTTTTTATGTTTCTCTTCCTATTTTAAAATCTTAATTAAATTTTAAGAAGAAATTAATGTAAATTAGTGAATAAATTGTTATCTTTTTTTTGAGGAAAGATTATGAAAAATAGTAAAAATGGTTTGATGTATGGATTGTTTTTCTTTTATTTGATTGTTGTGGTATGGATTATTCTTTTTAAGATGCAATTTTATTTTTCTGATTTGCCACATATGAGAAGTATTAATTTGATTCCTTTTGAAGCTTCTATTCGAGTAGGTGGGAGAATTGATTATTCTGAAATTATAGGTAATTTTTTGATTTTTGTTCCGTTTGGTTTCTTTTTGGAATTTCTTTGGCAGAAAAAACATACTTTTTTGAAGCTTTGTTCTTGTATTCTATTTTCTGTTGTTTTAGAAGCTTTCCAGTTTTTCTTTTCAATTGGAGCTACGGATATTACAGATGTTTTAATGAATAGTTTCGGGGGAATCAGTGGTTTAACCTTTACAAAGATTTTGTATTTTACATGTAGAAATCATGTCAAATTAACAATATTTCTACATTATTTTGTCATTTTTTGTAGTGTTGTTTGTTCTTTTTTTCTATTTTTATTAGTATTTTTTAACATTTAAAAAACTTGTGTTTGACAAGTTTTATCCAAGTGCAACGTCAAGTATCATCATAACAGAGAATCCAATGAGAGTAAATAGAGCCATTAGATCTTTTTTTTGATTGGTTTGACTTTCTGGTATGAGTTCTTCTACGACAACATAGATCATAGCTCCAGCAGCAAATGATAATAAAAATGGAAGAAGTGTACGCATTTTCATTACGAGCAATGCTCCAATGATACCAGCAATGGGTTCGACAATTCCACTTAATTGGCCTAAGAAAAATGATTTGTTTCTACTTAGTCCTTCTCTTCGAAGTGGCATACTGACTGCAGTTCCTTCTGGAAAGTTTTGAAGTCCAATTCCTAAGGCAAGAGTCCAAGCGGCCATAAGTGTAGCACCATCGAGTCCATATATTACAGAACCAAATGCTACTCCAACAGCCATTCCTTCTGGGATGTTATGAAGAGTGATGGAACTAATTAACATGACACAACGTTTCATACTGAA
>CAOWNX010000048.1 GCA_948552115.1 uncultured Bacilli bacterium | reverse complement strand
AAAACAATCAAAGAAATCAAATGGCTACTAAACTATGCTAAAAATTCAAAAAAAACATTATCATATATGGTATTATTGCTCTTTCAATGGTTGGGGTATGGATTCTAATGCCCATATTCCTCTCCAAACAAATCCTACTGATAACCAATCTTTCTTGGAAAAATCTCTATCGTTTAGCATTTCTTATCTTTGGTGTTCAATTCTTTTACAGCTTTTTAAAATACTTTATTAGTTACCATGCTCAAAAATATATTCATATAACCTACAAAAATTTACATTTAGATATTACCAAAAACTTCTTTGCTATGATACTACATTCAAAGAATGACCAACGACACCATTGATCCGATTTCTTTATCAATATTATAGACAATTTGGTTGATGTATTGATTCAAATTGGCTATCTCATTACTATATTTTTATTAAATAAAATCATTTTTCTGTTCTATCTTTATTTCCTAATTCTTCTATATCAAATCAAAAAAGTAAAAACAACACGTTATATCGAAGAAGAAAAAAAGAAAAAAGAAGCGGTAGAAAAACTAATGAATGAAAATGAAAATATCAAAAATCAGATAGAAATCAAAAATTTAAACATTCAAAACTATCGTTTAAAATCCATTTCCCAAAAAATTGATTTATTTAATCATACCAATTTCAAGCGTGGTGAAGTCAATCGTTTCTTTCTATTTTTAACCAATAATACCCAAAATGTATTTCGCTTACTTCTTACCTCTTTAGCCATCTATTTAATTATCCAAAACAAACTATCCATATCTTCAACTCTCATCGTCATCAATTATGAAACAGAAATCTTTTTCCTTCTCGATTCGATTGAAACCCTTCAAAAAAACAAGAAGATTTTTGACCTTGTAAGCAAACGCATAAAAGAAAAATGTCATATCATAGAATCTCAAAATGTATCATTGGCATATCAAAAAGACCAACCTGTTCTAAAAAATATTAACTTTCAAATTCACGCAAACGAACACATTGGTTTTGTAGGTACAAGTGGTTCTGGAAAATCGACAATTTTTCATCTATTATGTCAACATTACAAACCACTAGAGGGAAGTATCTTATTAAACCATCAAAGCATTGAAGAATATAAAGAAAAAGATTTTAGAAATCAAATTACAATTGTTTCTCAAAATCCCCTATTTTTTCAAGGAACGATACTAGAAAACTTAAAACTAGATAACAATGTATTAACACAAGAAGAAATCATCAAAGCTTGTAAGATTGCTCAAATTCATGATTTCATTATGACCCTTCCGAATCAATACCTTACAGTTCTAGAAGAAAATACTTCCAATCTTTCAGGCGGACAAAAACAGCGACTTGCCATTGCAAGAGCCTTACTAAAAAATACTCCCATTCTCTTACTAGACGAAGCAACTTCTGCGCTCGACAATAAGACCCAAGAAAAAATTCAAAAAGGACTGCAAAAAACAACCAAAAATAAAATTGTAATTACCATTGCTCATCGACTTTCCACCATCATCCATATAGTAGGAACAGGAACCCATTAAGAATTGGTAAAAACAAATAAATTCTATCAAAGAATCTATCAAATAGAAGAAAATACCCAAGAAAAAAGCCATCCTTAACGATGGCTTTTAATTCATGGCACGTTTAAACATCCGTTCCAAATCATAAATACTAAACTTAATAATCGTCGGTCTTCCATGCGGACAATTATAAGGATTATCACAAGCACATAATTCCCTCAAAAGTTCCTCTTGTGCTTCACGACTAATATGCATGTTGGCTTTAATACTCATTTTACATGCTAATGTAATTGCAATACTTTCATTAAATTTCACACGATCAAAACCTTCAAGTCCCCCAATAATCAAATCCAAAATACGTCGAATACTCTCCTCTTCATGACCATACAGAAGCCATGTCGGATGACTTTTAAAAACAATCGTATTAATTCCAAACTCTTCCATACCAAAGCCCATTTCTCTTAAAACTTCTTCTTGAGCCTTTACTTTCAAAAATTCACTTTGAGATAATTCAATCGTAATAGGAAATAATAAATTGGTTGTAAAAACTTCTTTTTCCTTTAATGCTTTCATATTTTTTTCATAATTGACGCGTTCTTGAGCAGCATGTTGGTCAATCAAATAAACACCCTCCTCATTTTCCGCAATAATATAAGTACCATGAGCAAGTCCAACAGGATATAACACCAAACGTTTCATATCTGGATTTACCGCTACCGATTCAGAATCCTCCACCTTCTTTGAAGTATCTATAGAATCTGAGGCCGCAAAATCAAATGTTTTCTGAACACTCTCATAAGTTTCTTCTTGCTCTTCCACTACCGAATTGATAAGTTCATTCTTAATGGGATTAAAAGAAGACATACGCTCCACTGCATCTGGAATTAATAAGTTTTGATAAAGAGCATCCTTAATCATTTCCACAAGCAAAGAAGAGAGCAAATTGATTTTATTAATCTTAATATCTTGTTTTGTAGGATGAATATTGACATCAATAATTGTTGGATCGGTCAAAATATTTAAAACTACAATAGGGTATTTTGTATCCGGCTTATAAGTATAATACGCATCATTAATTGCCCGATAAATATCTTGATTTCGAATCACTCGCCCATTTACCATAACCGTCATATGATTTCGATTAGATTTTAAGATTTCTGGTTTTCCAATATATCCATAAACATCAAAATCATCATTTGACTTTTGTACTTCAATCATTTTAGAAGACACTTGAACACCATAAATTTCATGAATTGTTTTATGCAAATTAGAAGAGCCACTCGTTTTTACAAGCACTCGATCATCATTGGTAAGGACAAAACTAATACTAGGATGAGCCAAAGAAAACTTTTCAACAAAAGAGACACAATACTGTAACTCCGATTGCTCACTCTTTAAATATTTTAAACGTGCTGGGGTATTATAAAACAAATTTTCTATTGTAAAAATCGTTCCTTTTCGTGCATCGGCCTCTTCCACACAAATAAGACGTCCGCCTTCCATTTCCACATAAGTTCCAACTCCACCCGTCGAAGTTTTCAAAGTAACATAAGAAACACTAGCAATGGACGCAAGTGCCTCTCCTCGAAACCCTAATGTATCAATAAAAAACAAATCATCGTCGTGAAGTAATTTACTCGTTGCATGACGAGAAAATGCAAGAACCGCATCCTCTTTATCCATTCCACATCCATTATCAATGACTTGAATCGCCTTAATTCCACCTTCTCGCAAATGAACTGTAATTTCGGTAGCTCCTGCATCTACACTATTCTCAACAAGTTCCTTCACAATGGATGCACATTTCTCTACCACTTCTCCAGCAGCAATTTTATTTGCTAGCGTTTCATCCATAACATGAATTTTACTCAAGATTATCTCCTACTTTCACTACATATTCCTTTTCCATGTAATCCTTTCCATGAATACTAATTTCATCTTCTACCCGAAATACTCCATGTTTCTTAACAAAAAAATCATTTGCTGAAATTAAACTCGAAACAAAAACAGAATATTCCCAAACTCCATGACTTTGAAATACTTTTTCCATCTCGCGAATCATACTTGTTCCATAACCACGACGCTGATAATTTTTCTTCAAATAAATAGCATCCAATACCCCAACACCTTTAATAATACTAAAAATTAGAATTCCAATAATTGTAAAATCATCATAAAGGGCATAATAAAAATAATTAGATGGTACTTCGATTCGTTTCATAATATGTTCCATACGTTCCGTCTTTTTTTGTTCTCGTACCTCAAACACTTCTTCTGGATAAATTCCCCAATAAGTTTCTTTAAAACAAGATAAATGGACCAAAACAAATTGTGGAACCATTCTTCGTTCTAACGGTTTAATTCGTATCATTTTTACCTCCCAATAACGAACGACGAACTTCAAAAAAAATCTTTTTCGCGCTTCGTATCGTCACATTTGCTCCACTTCGAAATTGAAAAAAACCAACCCCTGGAAACACAAGATCTTGAAAATCATTAAAACATATCGTTTCCTCATAAGTAAACTCTGGAATATCCCGATACAGCTTCTCCATCACATATTCATTACTCCCATAAAACGTAACATAATTTTGAACACAATCTTGCTGTAACGTAAAAGAGGAATGAAAATATAATCGTGCATCCTTTTTAAGAGAATGCGTAATCGGATGCATCCATTTCTTAAAAGCAGAAGAAAATTGCAAATCGCCATCATAAGCGTGTTCATAAGAAAACCCTGGAGCATCATAAATCGTAATATCTTGAATCTTCCAAGATATAAATTCTCTTGTTGTATTTGGCATCTCACTAACTAAAATAGGACTTTCCACATTAGATTTCAAAAAAGAAAGTTGATTTAATAAGCTACTCTTCCCTACATTAGTCATACCAAGAAACACAACTTGTGAAAAAGAATGACTAGAAATATGATTCCAAAAATGATTCATTGTTCCATCACGATGAATACTAACGGGAATAATTTCTTCATGAATATCATAAATCAAACGAATCCGTGACATAATATTAGAAATAGAAATTGACTTTGGAATATAATCTATTTTAGTAAGTACCAAAAACTTAACTCCTGAAATACGACGAAACAATCGAATACTCTCTTCACTCAAATTAAGCAAATCAATAAAATAATAAATGGGACAAGAATAACGCTCTGCACATTTTAAAATATCTTCATTAGAAATAGATAAAGATTCTAATTTTCTCTCATGATAATGTTTTAAGCGAAAACAGCGTTCACAATAAACTGCATCATTTAATTTTTCTTGTCGAACATACCCTTGTTTCTTAGAATCTTCCGACTGAAAAACACTTCCACATCCCATACATTTCCTACTCATAATATACGCCTCGTTCCAAAATATTCTTCTTGATGAAATAGCGATTCAAAAATCGTTCCAAAAATCGACTCACCTGTGTCAATCCATTTTCTTGATTACTAATTGGATTTACTAAAATACTAGTAAAACCCATTCGATTCGCTCCGTAAATATCTGTAAGTATTTCATCACCAATACAAGCCACTTCATGAACCTGAAAATGATACAAATTTAAAATGCGTTGAAACTTCTTTTTTTTCGGTTTACCAGAACGAAAAGCCGCATCGACATTCAACTTTTCCTTAAACGGTGCCACACGAGATTTTTTCGCATTCGATAAAATAACCAACTTAAATTTCAGTCCTTGTAAATAAGCAAACAAATCTTGTAATTCCTTGGAAGGAACTTCAACTTGTTTGGGCGCTATTGTATTATTGAGATCAAAAATCAAACATCGAATTCCAGATTGTTGAAGCTTCAAATAATTAATTGTATAAATACTTTTTTGATACACATCTGGAATAAACAAATCCATGAAACCACCTCTACATACACTAAAAGTATTATAACAAAAAAGAAACAAACATGAAATATTTCTGAAACATAAATCGAACATTTATCAAAGAAAAAGCGTCTTTTTTCAAATCTTAGAAATAAACTTAAAACAAGGAAGTGTAATATGTTTTTATTAAATTTATTAAAAAATCTCCTCTTCTTTACAGGTTCTTATTCTAACAACGTATTTCCAGATCCCTTAAGCTTAAAAGAAGAAGAAGAATGTATTCAACAGATGCAAAAAGGAAATCAAGATGCACGGAACAAACTCATCGAACATAACTTAAGATTAGTCGCACACATTGTTAAAAAATTTGAAACATCGGACCAAGACACGGATGATTTAATCAGTATTGGAACCATTGGCCTCATCAAAGGAATCGACTCTTACAACTTAGAAAAATCCACTAGAATTACAACCTATGTGGCAAGATGTATTGAAAATGAAATTCTCATGTACTTTCGAGGTAACAAAAAAAATAAAAATAATGTAAGTTTAAATGATTCCATCGGTTATGACAAAGATGGAAATGAAATCAACTTAATTGATATGTTAAAAGACAACAGTATTGATATACCAGATGCTCTACACACCAAAAATAACTTAGAACTCCTAAATGGATATTTAAAAAACACAAAAAGAAATTGCAACAGAACTAGGAATATCAAGAAGTTACGTATCCAGAATTGAAAAAAGAGCATTAACAAAAATACTCAAAGAATTTATAAAAAGCAAAAATGACCTTTAATCATTTTCTTTTTTTTCTAAGATAACTTTTCTCATAAATGTTATAACAAGAAGAAGTAAGAAAACGATCCTCTTCTCCAACATAATGAT
>CAOWNX010000047.1 GCA_948552115.1 uncultured Bacilli bacterium | reverse complement strand
AGCGACTTACAAAAGAGAAAAAAGAAGAATATCGAGAAGTAAAAAAATTATAAAAAACAGATTTTTGATTATCTGTTTTTTTGCTTGTTATGTCTTTCGTAAAACTCTAAGTTCAACCAATATTCTTTTGTTGGTTCATCAAAATAATAGCCCCTTACCTCTGCAAGTTCTTGGGTAAAGTAAGAAAGTGAGAAACTGAAGTTTCCAATTTGTAATTCTCCATTTTCATTTGTAGGGATTTCTCCTCTTTGCATTTTTTCTAGTATTATTTTCCAAAGGGGAATTCCTTCTAAATTTCTGGCATTTAAGCTTTGCAATGCGATTTGATTCATTTCTTCTTTCGAAAATCTTCCATATAAAATTTCTTGAGGTTGGAAACAATGAGCGATTTTGTACATTTGATTGGAAAATTCTTCTACGTCTGTATCCATGGTAATCGGAACTTTTAAATTTACCAAAATCATATTTTCTTTCATCTCTAAGGTTTGGTTTTCGATGAATCCTTTTTGAACCAATTGATGGTAGATTTGTTTATTTTGGTCATCTAAAGTTTTATAATCTATTGTAATATATCCATAAGAATTTACATCTTGACAATTAGCAGAGGAATTACAAGTTCTGATATTACAATCATACAAGTATTCACATGCTTTTAAACAAGGTGGGTCGACGATTAATTTTAATACTTCTTTTGATTTCGGGATGGTTTCTCGAGAACCAGAAACATAAAATAAATTGGCATTTACATCTATACTTTGTTTTTCTGGTTTTATTTCACTGATTTTCATTTTTATTTTACCACGAACGAACTTGCTATCCAACGTGTTGCATGGTCTCCTCCTCCATCAATCGGATCGTTAATGTAGCAATATTTTTCTCGGCAATTTCGTTTCATTTCTGTTTCGTTCAAATAAGTTTTGGCGACAGATTCTGGAAAAACTAAAACACTTGAGGTTCCTCCATCTAAATTAGCCGCATTATAAGCTCCATAATTTGACATGATATTCGTTAAGTCTACCATGTCTGCACCTGGAAGGCCTAGTTTTCTTCCATCGATAACAAGAAATAATACAATTCCATCTTTTCGTTGACCTATGGCTGTTCTTGGAGCAGTCCCCCAACCACCATTTCCTTTAATGAACGAGCGTTTTCCATTGACGATTAAGAATGGCCCAAAGGTTACGGCATCTCTTACTCCTTTTTGTAGAGCTGTATTTGCAGACATTTTTCCTAAAATCATTTTGTTGTCATTGGTAAATCCAATCAATCCTCCCGCCGATTCATAAGTTTTATCGGATATTACTTTTCCATCTCTAATCACAACGCCATGAGGGGTTCCTCCATTACTCATGTAATTGGGATCAATAAATCCTCCTCCATTAATTGCTACTAAGGCATTGCTTTGACTCGCCATTTCGGTTACGTATTGACCTCTTATGTTTAAGTATTTGGTAGTGGCAACTCCTACACGTTCTGGATTATAAATAGCTACTAAATATCCAGTATATTTTTTTTCTTTAATCGGAATTACTTTGTAAATATCGTCCTCATGTTCTTTGGTTAAGATTTCTTTTTCATAGGAATTTGCATAGGCAGTAGAGGAAAAATCAATATTGCCCACATCAATTAAATCCAAATCGGTTTCTTCCACTACTTCAATAATACTATTTGCTTCTAAAACTGCTTTAATTTCATCCATACTATAAAACCATGTAGCAAAGTATTGATGGGTCATAGTTGTCATAGCGGTGGGAATTAACCAATTTCTAAAATTTTCCCAGGGACCATACAGTATTGATAAAAAAATCCCAGCTCCTGAAAATTCAAGAATCAGAAAGATTATTATCGTAAGCATTTTCCATTTCGCTAATTTTTCTTTTTGTTCTTTTCTTGTTTTGATTTGTAAGAAAATCCCTACGCCAAAAACGATACATGTTAAAAAGAACAAAAAAAAGATTCCATAATGAATTGGTTTTAAAATTAAATGATTGCTATGGAATCCTATGATGAGAAAAACAATCCAAATCGGAATTAGAAAAAGAGAGATTAATATCATGCTTTTGCCATTCTTCTTTTTCTTCATAATCTTACCTCGTTTCATTCTTTTGATATAGTGGTATTTCTTCATATCCTTCATTTTCTTGTGTCCAAGCATTATATTGGGTAATGAAATGATTATAGTTTTCTACTGTTTCATCATAAACCAAATTGGCACTATTTAAGCTTACTTGATAGGAAGAACAATTTCGATTAATTGTCGCATCGATATAAGTTGCTTTACATAAAGTTTCTAATTCTTTACTAATCAATTCCATATTATTTTGAATATCATTTAGTTCTTCTAGTATGTTTTGAAAATTTTCTTGCTCTTCTTTTAAATTTGTAAAGAAGGTGTTACTAATTTTATTTGTTAAACTCATACTTTTTTCATTAAATGATACTGCTAAATCATTAAATTCGTTATAATATTTTGTAACTTTTTCAATATTTTGTTTGGTAATTTCTTTATCTTGTTTTATATTCTGTTTTAGTTTCAAAAAACCAAACGTCATGAAAGAAAGAATTAATATGATAACAATTCCTATAATAATCCAACTCTTTTTTTTCATACACAACAAATCCTAATTATTTATAGTATAGCATCACTTTATTTTGTTGTAAATTGTCTATTCTTGTCCTATTGTAAACAAAATTTTTATGATAATGAAACGAAATTATTTTCAGTGCTGGTATATTTTTGATACAGTCCTTCATAAATCACTCTACTATTTTCTAATAATTCAAAGTCTTGCGGTCTCACTAAAGCTGTTTTTTTCGAAAAATGTGTTATATTGGTTTGTTCTAATAAGGATGCTACAAAGTAAGAACAAACATAATGATTTTTTAAAGGAATTGTGATATTCCAATATCTTAAAAAAAGTCCAATAAAGTCATATTTGTAGGTATCTTTATTTTGTTCCATAAAATCTAAAAGTTCTTTCATTTTTTGATATTTTTCTTCCGTAATGGAAAGTTCATAGATTCGACATTCGGTTTGATTAAATTTTTGAAAAAAAGCACCATTTTTTTGTTCAATGGTAAAGCCACAATTTAATATATTATTTAGAGTTTTACGACCAAAGCTATAAATTTTATCGCATTCTTTGTCTAAAGAGATTACTACATGCGTATATTTGTATTTTGTCGCTTTCTGAATCATTTTGGCTGGTAATGTTTTAGTATGCATTAGAATGATATATATTTTTTTCATAATTTCAACTCCATTATTTTCTGAAATTTATTATATCACGAACTCGTTTCTTGAATATTTATTTTCGCACTTTTATTTGATCTGTTTCTTTTATGTGTCCAATTAAAAGAGATGAGTTTTCATCATGAAGAGATGTGTTTTTTTGCACCATTTTTTCATCAAAATTAGCATAACAATATTTACAAAAATGAGAGCAGGTATTATAAGAACCAATATCGACCATTTGTACACATTCACATTTTCCTTCTTTTCTAGCAGTCCATTTTTTAAATGTTTTTCCCGTTAGTTGGAATGCCAATTCTTTGCTAAAGCATTCTCCTTTAATGAACCCATATTCTATTAAAGTTTTTTCTTCAAAACAAGTTTGAATGGTCATGTGATGCTGTAAAGCAATTTTACTGAACACGATACCAAGAAATTCATAATCTTTTTGTGTAAATGGTTGGGTTTTTAAAATATTTTGATTTTTTTTGACATTTTTGTATTCGTCTAAAAAGGAAATAATTATTTTTTCGACATATCCATCTAATAAGGAGCACAGTTTTTCAAATGCTTTTTGGTGGTACTTGTGATCATATTTTTCACTGAAAAAGATAGGATCGTAACGTATTATAATTCGTTCTTTTCCTAATATTTTAGATAGTTTCTTTATATTTTCAATGACTTTTATTTTTGAGGGAACATAAGGCTCAATATCATTTTTGTAAGGAGTAAGAGTTACATGAAAGATTATTGGTTGTTTGATTTTAGGAAGAAAAGTTATGATAGGTTCAGGATTTTTGGTGCAAAATAAGATGGCGTCTACATCATCAAAATAAATTCGACTTACAAGGTTTTTGTTAAATGGATTTCTTACATCTACAAATCCTTCTGTGTATCTTTTTTGAAACCAATTGGAATAAAAAGCGATAATATCGGTTCGACCACTTATATTTAAAATCATTTTGTCACCTACTAGCTACTTCATACAGTTATTTAAATTTTTATTCTATTTTTTGAAAATTTGTTTCAAAAGCGACTTCTTTGCAAGTATCATCTTTTTGGCATATTTTTGATATGATTTTTATAGATGTTGGCAAATCTTTTGGGCTGGTTCTCATAAAAGAACTAATTTCTCCATAATACTTACCATCCTTTGCTCGTTTTATTTTTTTCCCTTTTTCACTCATAATATTTTGGCGTTTCTGTAGTAAATCTTCTTTTTGTATGGTTACTAGCCCCCAAAAACCTTCTTGGAAAGATACGGAAATCACAACATACTCATATTCCAAATTAGAATCTAGACATTCTAAGTCTTCTAAGGAAAAAATGGAATTATCATCTCGATAATCTGCTAAGCCTTTGTGAATTATGAAATATGGATTGGTAGCAGTAAAAGTATAGGCGTAATTTTCTGGTCCTGGCAAAATGTCATAATTGTCAAAATTTGATTTTTCATTCTTGCATCCAGTTATTATAAAACATAAAATTGATATACTTAAGAAATTTAGTATTTTTTTCATCTCATTATCTCCTGCTTCAATAGAAATTTAAAAAAAGGCATAACTTGCCTTTTATCTAAGTGTCATAATGGAACACTTATTATTTATTGTAGTTGAGAATGTTGCACGGAATGTACGTCCATGTTTATCAACCCACATATATCCATCAGAGGTACTTGTTTTACTATCCAATACCCCTTCTACTCCACCTAATTTTTGAACTGCTTCTTCATAAGTAAATGATTTTCCAGTATCTAATAATTCTTTTAATTCACTATAAACTCCAAAATCAACTTTATCGCTTGCAATTTCATCTTTTATCATCGTAGTTTGTAAAATATAATTTTCACTACTTTTTTTCGCAGTAAGGCTTGTTTTCTTTGTTATTTGCCATTTGTATTCTTCTGAGTATTCACTTTTTTCTGCTTCAAAACCAATGATTTCATTCATTTCTTCTATGGTATTGGTAGCTTTTAGTAATTTGATGCATTCTTTGACATCGCATTTTCCTTTTACAACTTCTTCTTCCTCTTTTTGCTCTTGTTTTTGTTCCTCTTGACATCCAGTTACAACTACTAGACTTAGTGCAATCATTAGGGCACACATTAATTTTTTCAATTTCATAAACTCATCCTCTTTCTTTTTTATTATAATATTTCTTTCGTTTTTTTTCAATGGGATAATATTAATATAATTGTTATATTTCTTCATTTTTTATCATTTCTTCGATTTCTTTTTGAATTTTGTTGGCTAAAAGGTTGTGACTTTCTTTGGTTAAATGTATTCCGTCAACTCCAGTTTCTAAACCCACATTGCTAATATAATGACAATGATATTTGTGAGCTAAATTTTCATAAATTTGGTTTAATTCTTGCGATTTTTTGCTTGCATTTAAGTATTTGTTATTCTCTTTACAATATGTAGTATTCTCATTGACTATAGGTGGAGCAATTAGTAATAATTTGGGCGTTTTCTTTGTGATTTGTGATTTTCGATTTAAAATGGTAGTAATAAAAAAATTTTCTAATACTACTCCAATCTCTTCTGGGGTTTTTTGATAAGCAAATTTTAGTTCATTGGTACCAAGCATAAGCACAACTAAATCTAATGGATCGTGGGTATCTAAACAAGGTATCAAATAATTATAACCATTTTTTCCTTCTTTTCCTGGTCTTTTGTCTTCGGATATTAATGTTCTACTGTTTAATCCTTCTTCGATGATTTCAAAATTTATTCCTAATAATTTAGCTAATATTTTTGGATATCTTTCTGTACTCCCATATCTTTGATGATTGGAGCCAGAAATATAACCCCATGTGTTGGAATCTCCATAACAAAGTATTCTTTTTTCTTTCATTTCTTATCGATCTTTCTCGTCAATTCAATATCTAATTTTTGGATTTCTTCATACACTCGATCAATTTCGTTATAAATTTTTTTCTTTTCTTCTTCCGAATTTTTTTCTATCACACATTCTAATGCTTTTTTATAGTCTCGTTTGTTTGCTAAATTAATTTCATGCCAATTCACATTT
>CAOWNX010000046.1 GCA_948552115.1 uncultured Bacilli bacterium | reverse complement strand
CCATTAAAAATAATAGCTATTGTTTTGTCTTCATTGTACATCGGTTGGGAGCCATTTTTTAAATCGACAATAGATAGACGGCGGTGACCTAAAGCTATATTATTGTCCACAAAATATCCTTCTCCATCTGGTCCACGGTGCTTTATTAAATCTGCCATTTTTTTTATGATTTCTTTTTTTTCTTTTTTGTTTATCGAATCTACAAATCCTATAAATCCACACATTTCTACGACCTCCAATAACTATTTTTGTATTCTTTTTTGTAATTCCATAATCTTTTTTTTAACATGAAAAATCGTTTGATATTTTTATCTTTTTTGTAAATCATCGGGCTTACTTTTTTCTTTTGCTTCCATAGTCTTAGTGCCTCTTTTTTAAATTGACTATTCACAATATACTTTTTTATAATTCCTTTTGGAACAAAACTTAGCAATAACTTGTCTGTTAATTTTTTTTCTTCTATATCGATTTGATAGATTAAATCATCCACTAATATTTTTACTAAATTGGCTCCTAAAGCACTCACATAATAGCTGCTTCTACCTTGGCGTGCATTAATCTCTAAAACTTTAAAGGAATTTGTTCGAATATCATATTTTAAATCAAATTCTGCAAAGCCTTGATAAGGGATGCTTTCCATAAATTTTTGGATGATTTTCATCATTTTTAATGTGTCACCATTTGTAGTATTCATACCATTTATTAATACTGCTGCATTTCCAACCATTGTTTTGGTTCTTTCTTGGAGTCCAATTTGTGCAAATGAAATTAGTTTTACTTTGCGTTTTCGATCTACATATACTACTGCATCAAATAGATTTGAATCGTCTCCAGGTATGTATTCTTGAATGATTAGACAATCCGAGTACCCTGCATTTTTTATTATATTTATTACTTTTTCTAAACTTTCGTAATTATTTATTTTATAAATTTTATTTTTACCTTCAAAGGATAAATGATTGAAGGCTACAACATTAGCAGGCTTTACAATAACAGGAAATGTTAAAGAACTTGGAATAATTGTGTTTTTAGTACAATCAAAATAAATCGTTTCTGGAAATTCGAGTAATGAATTTTTATAGGTTTTATAGAATTGTTCTTTGTTGGTAAGTGATAAGAGTGTCTCTAGATTTGGTGAAGAATAAATTAAGTTTTTGGCTAATTTTTCACGATTTTTAATTAAAAATTCAATATAAGTTTCGTTGGTACTTATTGTTAAGATTTTTTTTGTTTTATGTGTTATGGCAAATTGGTTTAATGTTTTTACAAATTGTTCTTCGTCCCATAATCTTTTTTCATATTGGATATTTAATATGTTTGAATATTTTGTGAAAGATAGTGGCTCTTTTCCGATTAAATAAGCTTTTTTGTTGTATGCTTCGTGTGTACATCTTGCCATGTAGTAAGCATTGGCATCACTTCCTAAAATTAATATTTCAAATTCCATGGAAAAATTCCCCCTTAATAATTGGTTTCTTCTTGTTCTTGATGATTTTTATGAACTCTCGTTACTCTATTTTGGATTTGGTTAAATAAATGATAAGCATTTGAATTTAATTTTGATGTGACTTCTGATACAGAAATGTTCTTTCCAAATATTTCAACTTTTGTTCCTATTTGTATTTTAGTATCAGAAAAAACCATTAACATATCCATCGAATCGGCAATAATTGGATATTTTTGATTATTTATTGAAACATACTGAAAGGATTTGTCAACACCATCGGCATATCCTATTGGTAATGTTAAAATATAACCATCTTTTTTTGAATTGTAATTGGCATTATAACCGATTGGTTCATTTTTATTAATTTTTCTTATGCTCATTACATGTGTAAATAAAGAGAAGGCTGTGGATAAGTTTAAATTATTTTGCTCTGTTGTTTCGCTGATCTTATTCTTTTTTTGTATACGGTGTTTTTTCCAATTTCTAATTTTACTTTTGAATGTTTTATCTATCGGTTTACTTTGAGCAAAACCATACATAATTATTCCAAGTCTTATTCCATTACAAAATTTTATTTTTTCGTGGTTCACTAATGTTAGACTTCTTCCTAGATGTACAATAGGAATTTCTGATAAATTGATATTTTGGGTGAGTGCTTCAAAGTTTTTTAATTGTTTATCCCAATTTTTATCAACGATTCCAGATGTGGCAAAATGAGAGTAAATTCCTTCTAAATATAATTTTTCATTTTCTTTGATTACTTTTACTGTTTTTTCTAATTCTTTTGAGTCTTTAAAGCCTATTCGATTCATGCCAGTATCTATTTTTAAATGTATTTTCAATTCATACGCCAATTTCATGTCATTAATTTCTTTGATTTGTTCAAAATTTTCAATGGTTATGGTGATGTTATTGGTTATGCAATCATAGATATATTCGGACTCAATGGGTTCTAAAATTAATACTGGTGTATCGATATTGTATTTTCTTAGTTCCATCGCTTCTTCTAATGACGAAACAGCAAAGTAGTTAATTCCTCCTTCTTTTAAAGCATTTACAATTTTGATTCCATGATGATAGGCATTATTTTTTACGATTCCAAAGTAATATTTATAATCTGGGTATTTTTTTATAATCTCTTTGATGTTGTTAGTTAGTGTTTCATGGTCTATTTCTGCATATGTTTTTCGGTACATATCATCATTCCTTTATGGTTTCATTATAGCTAATTTTGAAAAAAAAGAAAAGTTTTCTACTACTTTCTTTACTTTAGCTTTGCCAAAAATGAAATATTTATATTTTTTTGAATTAGTTTTTGTTTTTTGAGCTTTTGACTTTTTCTTGAGAATTTTTATAATGGTTTTATGAAATTAGATTCTTATCAACAAGCAGCTGCTTATCAAAATGAACCATATTCTGCTATTATCGCTGGTGCTGGGACTGGGAAAACATACACTTTATTAGGACGTATTTCTTATTTAGTTTCGGTAGGTGGACTAGATCCTCAGGAAATTGTTGTGATTTCTTATACAAATGAAACTGTTCGAGAATTTGAGGAGAAGATACTAAAGCAATTGGGATTCTCAGTAAGAGTTTTTACTTTTCATAAGCTTGCAATGTTTTTACTTGATGAAAATTATATTCCTTATGAATTTTGTGAGAATGATCTTTTGGATTTTATTTTTGATGAGTTTATATATGGATACGCCCCATATATTACTTCTATTCAAAAGTGTTTTTTAGAAATTGTTTATCCTTTTTATAATTATTTTATTAAAAATTTTTTTAATTGTTTAAATAGTACAGAAATAGAGAATTTAAAAAAAGAAGTTATTCAATTTATTCGTCTTTTTTATGCCAAAGGCTTTTCAAAGAAATGGTTAATTTCCTTAATATCTAGGTCTTTTGGAAAAAAGAAGGCTTTTTATATTGTTGTTTTTTGTATTTTTCAACTTTATCAATCAGAGTTGGAAAGTCAAATGTTAGTTGATTTTGATTCTTTAATTTCTCTTGCTATTCAATCTATTTCTGGCTTTTCTAATTGTCCTTTTCGACATATTCTTGTTGACGAATTTCAAGATTCTTCAAAGGTACGAATTGATTTTTTGACTGAGTTGATTAATAGGTTTCAATTGCAATTTACTGTTGTTGGGGATGATTGTCAATCCATATATCGTTTTAGTGGGACAGAAGCCAATTATTTTTCTTTGCTGAAGGAACGATTTTCAAAAATTCATTTCTTTTATTTAAAATATACTTATCGAAATAGTCAAGAATTAATTTCTATGGCAAATCATTTTGTTTTAAAAAATAAAATGCAATTAAAAAAAGATATTTATTCGATGAATCATGTAGATTTTCCTATTGAGTTATTTTTTTACCGAAGTCCCCGTTCTATTTTTTCGATGCTTCATGCTATGCATTTTTCAGTAAATGATGAAATTTTGTTTTTAGGAAGAAATTCGTTTGATTGGAAATATTATTTTAATGAAAATGATATTGTATGGAAAAATAAAAAGCATTTTTCTTTAAAGAAATTCCCAAATATTAATTTTTCATTTTTAACGGTTCATCAAGCAAAAGGCTTGGAAGCGGATGTAGTAATTTTATTACATATGGAAAATAGTAAGTATGGTTTTCCTAATCAAATAAAATCTTCGAACTATTTTTCTTGTTTTAAACCAGAGTCTCATATTATTTTTGACGAGGAGAGACGGTTGTTTTATGTTGCTTTAACTCGAACTCGAAATAAAGTTTATTGTCTTGCTCCTGTTCGTAATCCTTCTGTTTTTATAAAGGAACTTAGAAAGGATTTTAAAGGAAACGTTAAAATTACATTTTTTTAATCTTGAGATGGAGCAATTATCGTACTTTTTAAAGTGATTCCACTTATTTTTTCATATAGTAAGGTTTTTCCTAAAATTTTTTTTGTAATGGAAATAATATATATCATCAAATAAATAAATGCTATAGATATAATTATGAGACTTAGTTCTATAGAGTTAAATAGATTAGTATTATTTATGAATGTAATCATCGTTGCTGCCATTGCTAAGCTTCCTATGTATTCAAAATAAAAGAAAAATTGGAATGTGGCAATTTGATACCATTTGGCTTGTTTTTCTGAATTTGTGGATAGTTTTAGGTTCAAAAATTTATGTGCGTAAGTTTGTTTATTTTTTAATGTTGGAAGGACAATATAGTACATCGTTAAACAGAAGAAATAAAACCATATGTTTATGTTATTTATGTATAATATTTTTGTTAAAAGAAGTTTTGTTATTCCATATATGCAATGGAATAGAAATAAGTCTAAGAAAAAAGCGGTGCTTCTTCTTAAAAATGAAACTTTAGTTCCTAGTTGTAAGGATTTTGCGTCAATTTTTTCTCGGTTTGGCAAAATTTTTAAAATAATGTTGCCAACATAATATCCAATCAGCCCTCCAAGTGTGTTGAGTATTAAATCGTCTACATCAAATAGACGATAACCACGTGGGTAGATAAAATATAGACCACTTAATTGGGTTAATTCAAAAAATAAACTGAGTAGAAATGTATAGAGAATGGTTTGTTTTAAGTTGTATTTAAAGTAATAATGTAAATATACGCCAAACGGAAGGCATAATAGGATATTAAAGAAAGCTTGGAAAAAAGCAAAGGATTTTATGGTTTTAATATATGTTTGAAGATTATTTATTTGAAGCGGTATAGCAGTTATTATATCTTTAATGAATGAAAACGGGATCAACTGCCATCGAGGCGTTGTTAAATTTCTTACATCTTCGATACTAGGTAGTGGTAGTATCACTAAAAAATATGCGACGATTAAGTATAAGATAAAAGAATAAACAATAATTGTTCTTAAAAAATAAACTGAGCCATATTTGTGATATTGTATCAAGATATATGGTAGCGTAAATAAAAAAGCTATAACCGGAAAAAAAATTATAGCAGTTTTTATCGTTTCAATATAGCTATTCATAGCATCACCTTTTTTATTATAGCTTATTTTTCATTGTTATGACCTTACAGATTTGTCACTTTTTGTTTTTTAAGATTATATTTTTTGACCTTTTCCTCCAATATTTTTATACACAAAAAAAGCCTTTTCAGACTTTTCGTTAAATTTCATGGTGGCTCCAGCGGGAATTGAACCAGCGACACAAGGATTTTCAGTCCTCTGCTCTACCAACTGAGCTATGAAGCCATGGCGGTTCGTACGGGATTCGAACCCGTGGTCTTCTGCGTGACAGGCAGACGTGATAGACCACTACACTAACGAACCAATTTGGTTGCGGGAGAAGGATTTGAACCTACGACCTCCGGGTTATGAGCCCGACGAGCTACCATGCTGCTCTATCCCGCGATATAATTTAAAGTGGCGGAGGAAAAGGGATTCGAACCCCTGCGCCGATTGCTCGACCTGTCGGTTTTCAAGACCGATCCCTTCAACCAGACTTGGGTATTCCTCCATACGTCATTTTTATAACGACATGCTAATTATAACATAATGATTTTTTCTATGTCAATAAAAAGTATATGATGATTTTTAATGTTTTTTGCCTTTATTGAATTTATTTCTTTAAATTATTCCAATATTTTTTGCAATTTTTCATTTTTTACCTCAATAGGTTTAATTAATAAACTTTTCTTTTTAGAATATATCTTAGTAACTATATCTTTTATTAATCTAATTTTTGTATATTTTCTATATAAGCATAGGTTGTATCTTTATATATATTTAACTGATTGTGTTGTCTTCTACCCTTATTTGATATTATATTAATTCTTTCATTTCCCATATTTGTATAAACTAAAGTATATTATTCCTTTTCTTTGTTTCAAATGAAATAAAAAATTCAATTCTTTTGCATAATTA
>CAOWNX010000045.1:3210-6353 GCA_948552115.1 uncultured Bacilli bacterium | reverse complement strand
TGATAATTCAATGGATGAGCCTTGAGTAAATGAACCACTTGCCATGATTACTTTGTCATCATAACCAGGTATATCATCTGGTATTGGTAATGATGTGGAATCTATTGGTGAACCGATTTGAATTCCTTGACAATATTTAATTAAATCGCTGGGATTGTGGAAAATAATATTTTGAACAATATCTGCTCTTTTTTCGTTATATTTCGGCTCTACTTCGTATCCTAAATGTTCTAACATCGCACTTGTGAAAATTGCAGTTTTTAAAGCCGAAGCTACGACACTTGGTGCAAAATAGATTCCCTTTAAAAATTCTTTGTTCATACCAAGCGATGGACCTACTTCTTTTCCTTCTCCAGCAAGATTTAACCGTTCTGCACATAACTTGATTAGTTCTTTTTTTCCTACAATATATGCTCCATTGGGAGTAATTCCTGCACCTAAGTTTTTGATGAGTGAACCAACACAAAGATCTGCTCCAATTTCTATTGGTTCTACTTTATTTACAAATTCACAGTAACAATTATCAATCATAATTACTGTTTTTGGACTAATTTTTTTAATCATGGCAACGATATCTTGTAGTTTTTCAATAGATATGCTTTTTCTTGTAGAATATCCTTTGGAGCGTTGAATTTCGATTACTTTTACTTGGTTGTTCTCTAAATATTCTTTGATTTTTTCTTTATCAAATTCATTTTCTTTTAGGTCAATTTCTGCATATTCGATACCAAAGGATTTTAATGAACTTGGATTTTCGCATATTCCAATTACTTTATGCAATGTGTCATAAGGTGTACCAGTAATGGATAAAAGAATATCGTTTGGTCTTAATAATGCAAATAATGCTATGGATAATGCATGGGAACCAGAAATAAATTGGTTTCTTACTAAGGCATCTTCAGCACAAAAAATATCTGCATATACTTTTTCGATGATGTCTCTTCCAATGTCTCCATAACCATAACCTGTGGTACTGTTAAAGTGGATTTCAGAAACTTTATTGTTCCAAAATGCTTGGATTACTTTTTGACTATTGTATTCACAAATTTCTTCTATTTTTGTAAAAGGTTCTATTAATTTTGGCTTTATTTGATTGTAAGTTTCTTCTATTTTTTTATTCATTTTATCGCCCTACTCGTTTTCTTTTCTTTTATTTTTTGTAAATGGAAAATGATTCTGGTTTATAAGTACCAACCACCATCTACTCGTATGACTTCATTATTAATATATTTTGCTTCTTCTGTACTTAAAAAGTATATCACATTGGCAATTTCTTGAGGCTCCGCAAAGCGTTGCAGTAATATTTTTTTAGTTTCTTCTTTTTCATATTCATCATCAATATTCTTTACCATGTCCGTTTTTGTCCACCCAGGAGCAACAGCATTTACATTGACGTAAGGTGCAAATTCTACTGCCAAATTGTGAGTAAGGGAAAGCAGACCTGATTTTGAAGCATCATAATCTGCACTCATTGGATAATAAGTGTCTAGGGCATTGGTAGAAGTTACATTAATTATTTTTCCAGACTTTCTTCGATACATTTCTTGTCCAATTTTTTTGCTCAACCAGAAAGGCCCAATAAGATTTGTTTTTAATACAAGTTCAAAATCTTCTATTGTTTTATCTTCAAATAAAGAATCTCTTGATATGCCAGCATTATTTACTAAGCAGTCAATGGAAATATTGTTTTCTTTTAAAGATTCTAACATGTTTTCAATTTCTTCTTTGTTTGAAATATCTGCTTTTATTAAGTAAGTTTTGATATGAAATTTTTCTTCTAACGTTTTACTTAATTCTTTGGCTTCTTTTTCACTATTGTAGTAATTTATTACAATATTATAGTCATGGCTTGCAAAAACCTTTGCTGTTGAAGCTCCAATTCCACGAGAAGCTCCTGTAATTAGTACTGTTTTTTTCATAATCTTTTCCTATCTATTATTTGTTCAATTCATACAATTCTTCTTCAATGTTTTCCCAAGGATAAATAGAAACTAATCCATAGTTAATATTTAACTTTTCACATTCTTCTTTGGATAATTCTTTTGTTTCGTTTGTACTCATCGATCAAGTTGTGTAAATGACATTACTTACACTATCTCTATAAGAATAATCTCTTGTGATAGAAATGTAAATAATATTTGCATCTTTTCCAAATTGATTTTGAATTAAATTGACAGCTTTGTTTGCACTATATCCTGTAACATGATTACCTTCTACTAATAAAATACATTCTTTTTGAGATAATTTTTTATTTTTCACGCAACTTAAATCCATTAATATATCTCGATCTTCTCCGTTTTCAGTTGTTTTTAATTGAACTGGTAGTATTTCGATTACTTGAAACATGTGGGATAATTTTATTGCAGGAATTCCTCCACCACGCATTATGGGTACTATGTATTTAATTTCTAACCTATTTTCTTTTAGAAAATTAGACACATCACTATAAATTTTATCAATAAATTTATCCATTCTTTCCCATGAAATTAAATCTAAATCATTTCTTGTATAAATATATTTCATTTTGTCCTCTTTTAATTAAAATGATAGTGATTTAATACATTGCCATCTTCATCATATATTGTTGATTCGGCATTTGCAATATACAATACTTGAAAATCCGGATTATCTAGAGTGTATCCAGCTTCTTGTGCCCAGTCAAATTCATCAATTATTGCTTGTTTTACTAATATATTGTTGCTATCATCAAGCAAATCACAATTAATTCTTATCCATTCATTTTCATCATAAGCTACAATGCAAACATGATTATTTTTAGCAATTTGTTTTGATACTTCTTTTTGCTTGTTTGTTAAAATATAAATCTTATTTTCAAATAATATAGGATCTCCAAATGGTCGATTACTTGGTCGATTTCCATTTATTGTCGCTAAATAATTTACTTGTGTTCTTTCTTTTAAAAAATTAAATGTTTCTTTCATTTTCTCTCTCCTTATTTATATTTTGATTTCAAAAAAATCTTCCATTCTGTTTTTCTTTTTCTAATTTATTTTTTTCTTTTAAAATTTGATAAAATTGTTTAACTTTTTTGTTTGGAGATAATTCATAATAATCTTCATCTGCAGGAATATCAATAAATTGATAATCAAATTTTTTTCTAATTTTTATAAAATATTCTTTAT
>CAOWNX010000045.1:0-3200 GCA_948552115.1 uncultured Bacilli bacterium | reverse complement strand
GTCTAAAAACCATTTCATTTGTCTATCACTTATTGTTTCTGGTAAATAAGCAATTGTAGTATCTTCAATAGTTAACGTTGAGTGTCCTAATTTTGCTAATGCTATTTGCCAAAAAGTTCCGTAAAATTCATTTTCTTTTAAACCAACATTTTCAAATGTTAATCCTAATTGATATTTATCTGAAAAATCTTTAATATTTTTGGCATGATGAATTTCAACAGGCTTATTATAAATTGGGACATTTAAAATGTTTTCATTTGGAATAATTATAGTTTCTTTTTTCATTATATTCCTCTTTTTTGTAGCCTATGATTACTTTGTTTTCTGTAATTAAAATTGGTCTTTTTACTAACATTCCATTGCTTGCTAATAATTCTAGTTGCTCTTCTTCTGTCATATTTGGCAATTTATCCTTTAGTTTTTGTTCTTTATAAAGTAGGCCACTTGTATTAAAAAACTTTTTTAAATCTAAACCGCTTTGTTTCCACCATTTTTTTAGTTCTTCTTTGGTTGGATTTTGTTCTTTGATATCTCTAGCTTCAAATGGTATTTCTAAATTTTGTAATTCTTTATACGCTTTTTGACAAGTGCTACATTTTGGATACCACAAAAATAAATTCATACTCTCTCTCCTTTTTAACATTATAACACTAAGTTGTAATTTTTGTTTCTTTTCATAGAGTTATTATGAGGTGAAAATATTTGAAAAGGCCTGTTATTGGAGTTGTAGGTAGAAGTTTTTCAAATGACAAATCTGGTTTCTTTTTGTATGATGAATACCGTCAAGCGATATTGTTATCTGGAGGTATTCCAATCGTATTGGTAGCTCCTTATTCTAAAGATATTTCCGATGTTCCTTCTTTTCATTCTAATATTTCTGAAAGAGAAAAAAATATGATTTATCAAATGGTGGATCTTTGTGATGGTATTTTATTTCCTGGAGGTTCAGCTTGGTATGGGTTTGACCAGGAGATTTATACTTACGCATTCAAAAAAGACAAACCCATATTAGGAATTTGTCTTGGTATGCAAATGATAGCCTGTTCTACTTTTTTTTCATTCGAAAATTCAGATTGTACTCAAAAAATTATTTCATCGATAAATCATCAACAAACTAAAGATTTTGTTCATAAAGTCATTTTAAAGGAAAGTCTTTTGAAAGAAATTTTGGGAGCAAATGAAATTTTTGTTAATAGTAGGCATTCTTTTTCAATTTTAAAAAATGATTCTTTTCAAATTTCGTCTTATTCTACAGATGGTGTAATTGAAAGTATCGAAATTCCAAATAAAACGTTTATTCTTGGTGTTCAATGGCATCCTGAATCTTTATTTTCTCAAGATATTTTTTCTCAAAAATTATTTCATGCTTTTATTAAGGCCTGTAAGTAATTATTTTTCTTTGGTTTTATTTTTATATTTTGATAAGGAGATTACAAGGTTATTATTTCTTTCACTACTGGGGTAATCGTTTCATTTAAAATAGAGTATAAATACATTTCTGTTTGTTTTCCTGTTTTTTGTTCTATGTAAGAACGATATCCATTTAATTGTTTTTGATAGGCATCGTCTAGAACATTATTTAATTTATAATCAATGATTATCATTTTTGTATCAGTTTCGATTAATAAATCTATGATTCCATGATATTCTTTTTGCTCCCGCTTATAAATGAATTCGTATTCTTTCCACATTTTATTTTCTATATTTTCTTGAATGATTGAGGAATTTATGAATTTTTTAATTTTACTGCGAAGATAAGGTTTGTTTATGAGTGAATAATCTGGATTTTTAAAGTCTATATCTTCTAAATATTCATGCATAATTAAACCCAGTTTTATATTTTTATCTTCTTCGTGGGAAATGATTTTTAAGTTTTCTTTTGAGAATTTTTTTGTCTCTTGGAAATTTTGAACCCATTCTATTTCTTGAACTTTTATTTTTTCTTCGCTATTTTGTAATTCTATTTTAGAGGTTGTTTCTAGTAAATAGTCTTTGGTTATTTTTAATTTGTCCAATTCAATTTTTTGGATATAGTTTTCTAATGTATCCCATATGATATAGAAAAAATCTTTTAATGAACGGCACTTTAAGCGATTGACTAAAGTGTTTTCTACTTTTTTTTGATTATTAGGAAGAACAAAAATCATTTTTTCTTTTGCTCTTGTTACTGCTACGTAAAATAAACGAATTTTTTCAGAAATTTCTTCTTTGATGTAGTTGTCTTTCATCAGTTCTTTTATAAAACATTTTGATAAACCTTCTTCTTTAATTGGGGTAATGATTCCATACTTTTTATCATATAGAAATCTTTCTTGCATATCCGATATGTTAAACGTTTTAAATAAACCGCTAAAGTAACAGATAGGATATTCTAGTCCTTTTGATTTATGTATGGTCATAATTTTTACACAGTTTTCTTCTAATTCTTCGGCACTATATTTTAAGTCAATTTCTTCTTTTTGTATTTGGAAGAGAAATTCTATGAATTTTGGTAAATGATTTCCTTCTTGTCCGTACTCTTCTGCAAGCTTTTTGATGTGGGATAAAATCAGCATATTTTCTTTGATATCTCCAATTTTTATTATTTGTTCATAAATACTTGATGTAAGATATATTTCTTCTATTATTTCTGGTAAGGATAAAAACGTTATTTTTTTTAAAATCGGTTGGAATGTTTCATAAATGGGATTCTGATACCATTTATGTTCTTCTAGTATTTGATAAATTTTTGGATCTGGTATTGAAAATAAGTAACTTCTTGCTACACTTACAAAACAGTATTGGAATTGTTTATCAAAGTTTTTTTGATGGTATGCATGCAATAGATATAAAGCATTTTTTATTACATAAAAGGTTTTGGAGTCTTTTAATCCTTCTTCTTTATAAATACAAATAGGAATTTTTAAATAATTAAATATTTTTTTGTAAAGTGGAAAACTGGTACTTCGATCCATTAATATTACAAAGTCTTGATAGGTACATGGTCTTGGTTGTTTCTTTTTTTTATCAAACACAAGATACCCTTCTTGAATTTTTTTCTGGATGTCTCTTCCAATGGTGAAAATTTCAATTTCTTCTTTGGTATAAGGGGTATCTTTTGTAGTCTCATAAGTCTTTATTTCCATTTGATAGTTTTCTTTTGTGCTTCCAAGTTCGCTGTAATCCTTGTTTCCAAAAACCATTTGGTGTTCTTCTAAGTA
>CAOWNX010000044.1 GCA_948552115.1 uncultured Bacilli bacterium | reverse complement strand
TGAAATTCATTTTCTACATAGTGTACCCAAAGGAATATTGAGTGAAGTAATCATCCCAGAAAATTTTACTAACGATGAAGTAAACCAAATCAAATCAAAAATGGCAGAAATTATCTCATCAAGAGAAGCCTTTCAAAAATATAATTTATTAAAAAAAGACGCATATAACTATTTTATGGCCATTCGTGAAAAAGAAAAAGCCAAAAACATTCAAAATATTAGTAATGAAATTGTAACACTTTATAAAATGCGAAATAAAATCAATTACTATTACAATTCACTACCACATGACACAGGATGCATTACCAAATATGATTTAGTATACATTGGCAAAAATAGAATTGTAATTGTATGTCCAAGTATTCATACAGGACAAGTTCCAGACTACGTTCACTATGACAATATCATTGAAAACTTTTTTCTTGGAAAAAAGTGGCTTCGTACTATGAACACCTCTTACTTATCTGATATGAATGATTTAATTAGTCATGGGAAAATAAGAGATTTTATGGATGCGAATGAATTAGTATTTAACGAATCCATCTCTCGTGTTGCAGAAGAAATCGTCTCCAAACGAGAAGTTAAAATTATTTTAATTGCAGGGCCTTCTTCTTCTGGAAAAACCACAACAACCAAACGTTTATGCACTTACCTAAGAGCAAAAGGATTTGACCCCGTTAACTTATCCACCGATGATTTCTTTGTTGATCGGGAAGAAACTCCAAAAAACGAATTGGGAGAATACGACTACGAATGTCTTCAAGCAATCGATTTAGAATTATTCAACAATACCTTAATTAGTTTACTAAAAGGATTAGAGATGGAAATTCCAGAGTATAACTTTGTTTCAGGGAAAAAAGAATTTAATAACAGAAGAACACGATTAAACAAAAATAGTATCGTGTTAATTGAAGGACTACATTGCTTAAATGACGATTTAGTGCCATACATCAAAGAAGAAAACAAATACAAAATATATTTAAGTCCATTTATACCGTTAAATATTGATCGACACAACTACATATCGACACTTGACATGCGTTTGATAAGAAGAATTGTTAGAGATAACCGAACTCGTGGAAAAACAGTAGACCAAACCATACAAGAATGGCAAGTGGTAAGAGCTGGTGAAGAAAAATATATCTTTCCCTACATTCATCAAGCAGATATAATTATAAATACCGCATTATCGTATGAATTAGGAGTCTTAAAAATATATGCAGAACCATTGCTTTACTCAGTTGATATTAACTCACCATACTATGAAGAAGCCAGAAGACTATTAAACTCATTAAAAGGATTTTACCCAATTAGTAGTGAATACGTAGAAGACGATTCCATTTTAAGAGAATTTATTGGATGAAAGTGGACAACATAGTAGTTATCCACAAAAGAAAGAAGGAAAAAATGATAAAAGTAGCAATTAATGGATTTGGAAGAATCGGAAGACTTGCATTTCGAGAAATGATACAAGAAAAAGATTTTCAAATCGTTGCAATCAATGATTTAACCGAGGCAGAAGATTTGGCATACCTATTAAAATATGATACCAACCATCGAACTTTAGACAAAGAAATATCTTATGAAAAAAATACTATCATCTATGAAAATAAAAAAATACCTGTATTTCAAGAAACTGACCCAAGTAATTTACCATGGAAAGAATTAGAGGTAGATTTAGTTATTGAAAGTACAGGACTCTTTACAAGTGAGGAAAAAGCTTATAAACATATTGAAGCAGGTGCCAAAAAAGTATTAATCTCTGCTCCAGGAAAAGGGAACATGAAAACAATCGTTTATAATGTAAATGACACTATTTTAGATGGAAGCGAAAAAATAATCTCTGCAGCTTCTTGTACCACCAATTGCCTCGCCCCTGTGTTAAATATATTAGAGCAAGAATACGGCATCAAAAAAGGATTTATGAGCACTGTTCATGCTTATACAAACGACCAAGCAACCCTTGATATTGCTCACAAAAAAGGATATAAATCGCGCCGTGGTAGAGCATGTGCTCAAAATATTGTTCCATCAAGTACTGGAGCTGCCAAAGCCATTGGAGAAGTAATTCCTTCACTAAAAGGAAAATTAGATGGCATTGCTTATCGTGTCCCAGTAAGTGATGGTTCCATGATTGATGTAACCCTAGAACTAAAAAGAAATACCACTAAAGAAGAAATCAATCAATTAATCGAAAAAAATCAAAATGAGACATTAAAGATAACTTATGATCCAATCGTATCAAGTGATATCATCGGAAAAAAAGTAGGAGCTACCGTAGATGCAGAACTTACCAATATTATCGAAAGTGATGGAACGCAACTTGTTAAAATTGTAGCTTGGTATGATAATGAAACAGGATATACTGCCCAGATGATTCGAACAGCAAAAAAATTATTTTAATTGCTGTTTTTTTGATGCAAAAGCAAAAACTTCTTCCTTGACTTTTTTCTTAAATTAATAATAATTTGTCATTCAAATAAAATAGTTTCAATAAATATGGCAAGGAATTCTTTACATATAAAAAAGATTGTATCCTATAAAATTCAAGATACAATTCAAACAATTTTTAGATAGTCAAGCTTTTGAGATTCAATTTTAGTTATCTAATTTTTTAAAATAACTACAATCCAACCCACACTGTGGACATTTAAAATTTTGTGGAATTTCTTCTCCATAATAGATATAACCACATGCTGTACAAATCCAAGCTGTCTTTCCACAAGAAGTATTTACTTTTACATAATCTTCCTTATGATCTTGATAATAACCATAACTCATAGCTTCTCCTTCTTGTAAAATATCGGCTTCGATTAATTTTCCAATAAACAACGTATGTGTATCCATATCAATGGAATCGATAATTTCACAAATCATATATCCCAAAGAATCTGGAATAATTGGTAATTCCATTTCCTTTTGTGTTGGAATCATCTGAAACTTATTCAAATTTCTCATTGAATTCATACCAAATATTTGTATAATTTTTGGTGCTACCTTTTTTCCAAGAACCGAAAGAGCAAAACGATTTTCTTTTTTCATTAAATCATGTGTATGATTGGTTTTCATAACAGCGACAGAAATACATGGATAATCTCCTGCACTCACTTGAGAAACGGCATCGACAATACAACCCCCTCCCATTGTAGTTAACGCATAAACCCCTTGTGTTATTTTTCTAGTGATTTTCTTATTTTTCATAAAATCCTTCCAATCTATAAAAATCATAACGAAAAAAAGAAAAAGATACAACCAAAAAATGAATTAGACACAAAGCAAAAAATATTATATAGTAAATTAGAAAAAGGTGAAATTATGGGTTCTGAAATACAGATAGAAAACTTAAACAAACAAGTAAAAAACAAAAAATATATCTTAAAAAATGTAAATTTAAAAATCAAAAAAAATACTTTTGTAGCTTTAGTAGGACCTAGTGGAGCAGGAAAGACAACTTTATTAAATGCCATGAGTGGTTATGAAAAAAACAATTCTGGAAAAATTTATTACGATAATTATGAATTACATGAAAATGACTTACGAGAATTTATCGCCTATGTTCCCCAACGTGAAATTTTACATAAAGATTTAACGCTTTATAAAGAACTTTGGTATGCTGCAAAATTACGTTTCAAAGAAAAAAGGACAGAAGAAATGATAGAAAGAATCAAAGAAGTAATTAACTCTTTAGGACTTTCTGGAAAAGAAAACACATTAATAAAAAATTTAAGTGGTGGAGAAAAACGGAGATTATCCATTGCCTTAGAACTATTATTTTCTCCAAAAGTTTTAATTTTGGACGAACCGACCAGTGGATTAGACCTCCACATTGAAAAAAAGCTTATGAAACTCTTAAAAAGAATTAGTGAATCTGGTACCACCATAGTAATATCAGCCCATACCGTATCCAATTTAGATTTATGTGACGAAATCATTTTTATGGGAAAAGATGGACAAATTGCTGGAGTCATGGATTATAAATCAAGTTTTGAATACTTTCATGTTAAAAAATTTGTAGATATCTACGAAATCTTATTAAACCAAATTGAAGAATACAGTGAATCCTATTTAAAAACAATAAAACAAAAATCAAAACCAAAAATAGAAAAAAAATCTCCACATCCAAAATCGCAAAAATTTAAAGAAATATACTATTTATCACGAAGATATTTAGAAATTATTTGGAACGATAAATTTTTACTATTTATGATTTTATTTCAAGGAGTCATCATCGCCAGTTTATTTAATATCGCAGTACCAAGTGATGGATTAAAACAGTACGATTCAGCCAAAATAGTATTATTTGCAACCACTTGTGCAGCAATGTGGATTGGATTATTTAATTCTGTTCAAGAAATTGTCAAAGAAAAAGACATATTAAAAAGAGAATACATGTCAAACATCAGCTTAAATAGCTATGTCTGTTCTAAAATTATTGTCCTAGGAAGTATTTGTCTTCTACAATCAATTTTATTTATGAGTACTCTTGCCATACACTTTGAATTACCGAAAGAAGGACTCATATTTCAATTTGCACTCGTAGAATACATTGCGCACTTCTTTTTCATTAACTTTTCTGCCTGCATGATTGGATTAAGTGTTTCTGGATTTGTCAAAAAACAAGAATTCACTTTAATATTCGCCATTATTTATATGATTATTCAATTAATATTTTCTGGAATCCTTCTTAAAATAGAAGGAATTGCCCATACCATTTCAAATTTTATAATCGGAAAATACGCTATTTACATCATGGGCTCCACCTCTAATTTAATTGAAGTAGTAAAACAAACCAAACTAAATGGGATTTTACCAGAACAAATATCTATCGATTTATTTCTCCAAGAAGCTGAAGATTTCTTTGAATATACCAGTTCTCACATTTGGAATACATGGTGGATACTTATTTTAATGTCCATTATCTTTATTTGCTTAACATTCCTTGTTATACGAAGAATCATAAAAAAAGAAAAATAATCGTCAAATAAAAGACTATATTTTTGCTAAAAACCATTGAATTGGATATAATAAGAATGAGTGATAACTATGAAACAAACATTACAAAATACCAATGTCTCAAATCAAACCGTAATCTTAAGAGTAGACTATAACGTTCCAATGAATAATGGAATGATTTTAGACGATACGAAAATCAAAGAAACACTAGACACAATAAACTACTTATTAAAAGAAAATTGTAAAATCATCATTCTAAGTCATTTAGGAAAAATAAAAACAGAAGCAGATAAAAAGAAAAATAGCCTAGAACCAATTGCAAAAAGATTAAAAGAATTATTAAAACAAGAAGTATACTTCTCCAAAGAAAACTTTAATCCAGAATTAAAATTGCGAGTTCAGAAATTAAAACCAAAAGAAATATTAATGTTAGAAAACACAAGATTTCTAGATGTACCAAATAAATTAGAAAGTAAATGTGAAACACAATTATCAGAATTTTGGGCAAGTCTTGGAACGGTTTTTGTAAATGATGCCTTTGGTACCTCTCATAGACGTCATGCTTCCAATTATGGAATAAGCAAATACCTACCAAGTTGTATTGGATTTTTAATGCAAAAAGAAATTAAAAACTTAAATGAACTCGTAAAAAATCCAGAACATCCTTTTGTAGTAGTGATGAGTGGAGCAAAATTTGATGATAAAATAGTTCTAATTGAAAAACTAATTGAAAAATGTGACTATCTTCTTTGTGGAGGAGCAATCGCTAATACCTGTCTAAGAGCCCTTGATTTTAGTGTGGGTCAAAGTCTTGCAAGTATCGATTACTTTATCATTGAACGCATTAAAAAAATGATGTTAAAATACAAAGACAAATTTGTGCTCCCACTGGATGCAATTGTAGGAAGTACCTATGATGAAAACTATGTAAAATACAAAAGAATTGATAAAATAGATGATAACGATATGATTTTAGATGTTGGAATAAAAACGCTTGAAAAATTTAAAAAGATAATTGATTCCTCTAAAACTGTTTTTGTAAACGGAACCTTAGGAATGTATGAAAATAAAAAATTTGCCAATGGTACCAAAGAATTTTTTCGCATCTTATCAGAAAGTAATGCAAAAGTAATTATTGGTGGTGGAGATTCTGCAAGTGCGGCAAGAAATCTAGGATATCAAAACAAATTTACGTATATCTCAAGTGGCGGTGGAGCAACATTAGAATACTTAAGTACCGATTCTCTACCAGCTCTAGACAACATAAAAGAGGGTGTTGAAATTGAAACTCTTGATCTGTAATTGGAAAAGCAATAAAACATTAGAAGAAGTTTTAAAAGATAAAAAACAAATCGAAAACACTTTGATTGAAAATATAAAACTAGTAATTTGTCCGTCTTATCCTTACTTACCAATTATGCATTCTAGAAAATATGCGATAGGAGCACAAGATGTAAGTGAATTTTCGTGTGGAAACTATACGGGTGAAGT
>CAOWNX010000043.1 GCA_948552115.1 uncultured Bacilli bacterium | reverse complement strand
CAAAATTTTATAATGCTCATGGACTGGAAGAAAATAATGGAGTAGGAAATACTTCGACTGCTTATGATATGGCACTACTTATGAAGTATGCAATGAAAAATGCTAATTTTCGAGAAATTACAAAAACTGAAAATTATACGGCGAAAAGTAGTACCAAAACATATCATTGGACGAATAAGAATAAATTGTTGAAAACATATCCTTATACAATCGGAGGAAAAACGGGATTTACAGAAAAAGCAAGACGAACTTTAGTAACAGCAGCAAAAAAAGAAGATAAGGAGATAGCAATTGTAACGTTAAATGATGGAAATGATTTTCAGGATCATGAAAATTTATATGATGTGTTATTTTCTCAATATCATTTGGTAACGGTATTGAAGAAAAAAGATTTTGATATTCCAGATTTTTCTTATTATGAAAAGGATGAGTTGTATCTGGAAAAAGATATTCAAATTTTACTCACAAAGGAAGAGGAAAAGGATATTCATGTGACATTTGAAATGAATGAATTAGAATCTTATCATTCACAGGATATTGTTGGTTGTGTCCGAGTATTTTTAAAGAATCAAGAACTTTTTTCTTCTAAAATTTATGTAAATGTGATTCAACTTGTGAAAAAGGAGAGTTTTTTGGAAAAGATTTTTAGGTGGTTTCATATATGGTAAGTGTAATTTGGGGGAGTTTTATTTTAATTGGAGTAGTATTTTCCATTGTTACTGGACAAGTAGAAGCGTTAAATGATCAAATATTACATGGTGCAAGTGATGGGATGAAGTTGATTTTTGAAATGTTACCGATTCTTGTGTTATGGACTGGAGTTATGAAAATTGCAGAGAATGCTGGACTTTTACAAAAATTTTCTAATCTAGTACGGCCAGTTTTGCATAAGTTATTTCCAAGTTTAAGAAAGGAAGATCCAGCTCTTGGGTATATTGCATCAAACATGGCAGCGAATGCTTTGGGACTTGGTTCTGCTGCGACTCCATTTGGACTGAAAGCAATGGAGGAAATGCAAAAGAATAATCCAAAAAAGGATACGGCAACGGAGGCCATGGTAACGTTTTTAATTTTAAATACTGGAGGAGTTACGATTATTCCTACTACTGTGATTGCTTTACGTATGAGTCAAGGAAGTGCAAATCCATCAGAAATTATTATAACTTCTATTTTGGCTACAATTTGTTCTAGTATTGCAGGACTTACCATGGATTATATTTTACGAAAGAGGAAACGTTTATGAGTTTGATATCTGTTTTTATTATTCCCATTTTTGTTTTTTTGGTTGTTATGTATGGTTTTTATCGGAATGTCGATATTTATGAATCTTTTCTTGCTGGAGCAAAAGAAGGTTTGGTTATGACATTTCATATTGCACCTTCTATTATTGCTATGGTATTTGCTACGAATTTGTTTTTGAATAGTCATTTTATTGAATGGGCTTTTCAATTTTTGGCGCCTCTTTTTCGTTTGATTCATATTCCGATTGAGATTCTTCCTATGGCTCTGGTACGACCGATTAGTGGAACAGCTTCTTTAGCTATTTTAAATAATATCTTAATTTTGTATGGTCCAGATTCTTTTGTGGGAAGGCTTGCTTCAACATTACAGGGATGTACTGATACAACAATTTATGTTTTAGCTCTTTATTTTGGTAGTATTCGCGTGAAAAAGACTGGTCATGCTTTGGGTGCAGGATTATTTGCAGATTTTGTAGGAATCGTCTCTAGTTTTTTTATTGTTCGTTTGTTTTTTGGATAATTTTTTTAAAGATTTATTTTTTTTTTAAATAGAGTTTATTTAGAAAAAAGATTTTGAATATTTTGTTAGAATAAAAATAAAAAATTGCTTTTTTCTGTTTTAGATTTGAATAATTGGTGATTTGCGTTTGTATTTTTTATTTGATATTTTTGTGGTAAGAAACATTATAAAATTTTATAGTAATGTAGTTTTAAGTCTTTAATTTGAGACTGATAGGAAAAAGTAGATTTAGCGATGAGTAAAAATGTCTTATTTTGTCGCTGGTTGTATCAAAATTTGCTTTTTTACATAAACTATGATAGTATTATTGATGTTTCCGCAAAAAAGAGGTAGAGATACATGGAAAAATTACCGTCGGTTAAGGCTCTTATTGGAGCCATAATCGCAATATTCTTCTTTCTTGTTTGGATTTTTGTTTATCAACGTATAACGATTATGGATTTACAAAGTGATGTAAGTACTATGGGGAGTTATTTACGTACTCGTTCGTTTTTCCAAAATAGTTTACAAGCAAATTCTAAACAACAAGAAGTAGAAGTAATACAGAGTGTTTTGGAAGTACCGATGTCTTTGGAAGTTGTTCCAATCATTGTATATGATGGAATGACGAAAGAAGAGTTAGGTGCAAAATTAGATCGAAGTTTAAAATCTACTTTATCAGGATATGGTGAAAAATTTGCTGATTTATCCTTAAAATATGGAGTAGATCCTTATGTTGCTGTAGCAATTGTACTACTAGAAACTGGATGTAATTCAGGAAGATGTAGTTCACTTGTACGAACTTGCAACAATGTGGGGGGAATGAAAGGAAGTCCTGGATGTGGAGGAGGATCTTATGAAAGGTTTTCTTCGATTGATGAAGGGATTGAAGCTTTTATTAAAAATTTATCTTTGAATTATTATCAAAGAGGACTTACGACTGTAGAACTAATTGGAAAAAAATATGCGGAAAGTAATACCTGGGCTACAAAAGTAAATAAATATATATCAAAAATAAAAGCAAATTAGAGAAGAAAGTAATCGTTTTACTTTCTTTTTTCTTGCCTTTTTGATTGTTTATGTCTATAATATTAGATATAGTAAAGGGGTATGATTATGAATTATAATGATACAAATATGAATGGAGTAAATGGAGGAGGAAATCCTAATCAACCTGGAATTACACCAAACCCTGATTTTAGTAATTCTAATGGAAGTCTTCCTTCATCCGGCGGACTTCAAGGTGTTAGTTTAGGGAGTATGAATATGGGTGCTCCAATTGGAGGAGGAATTGATCCAGTTAATCAACAACCAAATAATTTGAATCAGGGTGTTGATATGAATGGTAATTTTTCACAAAATTCTATGATGAATTCGTCAATGGTTACTCCTCAGTCAAATGTTAACCCAATGGATATGAGTGGACAACAGAATCTTCTTACCCCTAATTCTGGAAATTTAGGAACTAATCCTTTTTCAAATCCTGTTAATTCTATGGATGGAAGTGGAATGATTTCAAATAATATGGGACAAGTACCTACAGTAGATGGAGTAGGAACGGTTTCACCAAATCCTATGAATGTTAATCCATCTATGGATTTTAATGCAAATATGACAAATGCTCCGATGGGTGTTAATAATGGAATGCAACAGCAAAATAATAATTTTAATCCAAATCCTTTTTCTCCAACTGGAATGGATCCGAATAATCAGTTAGGAACTCCAAATATGTTAGGAGCTGTTCCGACACCTCCTGTTATGGGTCCGCAAAATGGAAAACAAAAAAAGGAAAAGAAACCTTTGTCTAAAACTACTATTATTTTGATGGCAGTGTTGTTGATTTTGGTTATTGGATGTGGAGTTTATTTTGTATTAAATGGTTCTAAGGCAAATGTATCAAAGGTGTCTATTGTAGCAAATGATATGTTTTTGGATTTAGGAAAGCCATTGTCTACAAAAATTGCAGATTATGGTAGTGTTCAAGGGTATGATATTAATAATTGTACTTTGGATACTTCGAAAGTTGATTTGACAAAAATGGGTTCTTATGAATATAAGATAACTTGTGGTCCTACTGTGAAAACTGGTACGATTGTTTTACAAGATAATGTGGCACCAGAAGTTACAGTAAGAGAAGTCATGGTTGTTCCAGGGGCAGCACTGAAATTAGAAGATTTTATTGTTTCTTGTGAAGATTTTACTAGTTGTAGTTATGAACTTGCAGATAGTACACAAGATTTAGATACTCTTACAGAGACAGAAGGTACTTATGAGGTAGAAATTTTAGTATCTGATGAATATGAGAATCAAAAGAAAGTAGTGGCTACGTTGGTTGTTTCTTTAAATGCTCCAGTTAAGTTTATGTATTGTACACCAACATCTTTGCCAAATAATACATTAAATGCTGATTTGGATGTTTCTTATAGTTACGGAATTAGTACAGATGGTGAATTGGTACGTACTCAGAAAATTTCTACTTATACTTTTAAGGAGGAAACTGAATATAAAACGATTAAAACAGGGTACACTCCTTCTACTGGAATTAATGGAATGATTGGTGAAGCAGAGTTTGATGATGATAATTTTGTTATTAAATTAACTCAAGTATTAACTACAGATGAGCTTGCTACAGAATTTAATGTTAATCCTTTTCCGACTGTTTATGAGGAATTAAAAGAATTTCATATTAATCAAGGGATTTCTTGTAAGAATCGATAAAAAAGCTTTTAGGCTTTTTTTTTATGTGTTAAATATTTTTTAACATATTGTATTGTAGGGGTTTTTATGAAAAAATTAAAAATATGTGTTTATGCAATTAGTAAAAATGAAAGTAGTTTTGTATCACGGTGGGTTGAGTCAATGAAGGAAGCTGATGAAATTTATGTATTAGATACGGGGTCTCAAGATGATACGGTTGAAAAATTGGAACGTCTTGGTGTTCACGTGATTCAAAAAGAAATTGTTCCATGGAGATTTGATGTTGCGCGTAATGAATCTTTGAAGATGGTTCCAGAGGATACTGATATTTGTGTTTGTACGGATTTGGATGAATTATTTGATGAAGGTTGGCGAGATGTTTTAGAAAACTTATGGTTAAGTCAATCAATTACTCGTTTGAGATATTTATATCATTGGAGTTTTGATGAATATGGAAATCCTGCTACCACTTTTCACATTAATAAAATTCATAGTAGAGTAGGTTATATTTGGAAACATCCAGTTCATGAGGTTTTGGAACCAGAAAATTCTTTTTTTGAAACTGAAGTAATAACAAATGAAATTGTTTTAAATCATTATCCAGATAAGAATAAGTCACGTGGAAGTTATTTGCCTTTATTGGAAATGAGTATTTTGGAAGACCCAGATGATGATCGAAATATGCATTATTTGGGAAGAGAGTATATGTTTTATGGAAAATGGAATGAGGCAATTACTACTCTTCATCGTCATTTGAATCTGCCAAAAGCTACTTGGAAGGATGAGCGATGTGCATCGATGCGTTTTCTTGCTCGATGTTATGCTTATCAAGGTTTTTATGAAGAGGCGGAACTTTGGTATCAAAAAGCCATGAAGGAAGCACCATATTTGAGAGAAGGATATTTGGAAATGGCTTTTTTGAAATATACTTTGAAAGAATATAAAGAAGCTTATCAGTATGTTCAGGATGCATTATTGATTTTAGAGAGAAGTAGTAGTTATATTAATGAACCATTTGCTTGGGATTATCATGTTTATGATTTGCTTAGTATTTTGTGTTTTCAGTTACATTATGAGAATGAATCTTTAATGTATGCAAAAAAAGCGTTTGATATGAATCCGAATGATTTGCGGTTACAAAAAAATGTGGAAGTGATTCAAAATTTTTTGGAAAATAAAAAAAGCATTTAGTTGCTTTTTTCTGTTTTTAGTTTGGCATGAACTACAAATCTTTGGTTTTCTCCTGTACATGTGGAAAGTGTTAAAATTTTATCATTTGGCTTAATCTCTACATGAAAATCATTAATGCTACGGTCTTTAATCTTTTTAATGTATTCTAGAAAATCGTCTTGGGATGCAAATTCATTTACTAGGTAGTCTGATGTTTTATGAATTTTGTAAATGGAAAAAATTTCCCAATCCATTGTTTCATACATTGTATTAAAGGAAATGGTTAAATTTTCCGGATTATTATACCAACTCTTGTTAGCTACTTTATTGAGTGTTCCGAACATTACACCACTATAATACATGTTATGTCCATAGATTATTGTGTTTTGTTGGAGTTCTTTTTCATTGTTTCGATAATCCATATATATCCAACCATTGATATCTTGTTCTTTATATAAATTATTTTTTAAATAAAAATCATTATCTGATGTTTTTACAACTGGATAATCCACTTTCGTATTATTTACTTTAATCCATCCAACAATATCTTCATTGATTGTTAGAAGCGATGCAATGTAATTGTTTTTTATAATTTGTTCATTGCTTGATGGATGTCAGTTGGTAAATTGTCTGTTGGAGGAGTTTCTTGTGGAGGTTGATTTTCAATTGAATTTAAGATGTTTTCAATATTTTCTTGAATAGAATCTACTTTTTTCATAGAAATGTAATTTCTTGTTCCTACATATGCCATGATAGATCCCACTAAGATAAAAATTAATAATCCACATATTTTAATTGTGTTGATTATAATTTGTTTAAAGATATTATCTTTTAAATAATCATCAGAGTAGGATAGTGTACA
>CAOWNX010000042.1:249-6488 GCA_948552115.1 uncultured Bacilli bacterium | reverse complement strand
GCATATAAGTAAGTTGAACTTTATCTCCATCCGCTGTTTTAGTTCCATTTTTTAAAGGTTCAGCAAGCGACAAGATTTGGCTAAATCCACCATTTTGTTCTGTCAAAATTGAAACTCGTATATCATTCCACGTATAATTTTTTACATCAGCTAAATTATCCGCTACAACATTACCTGCAGCACCAAGTCCTCCACAAATAACAGCTAAACCACTAATACTAGGAAGCAGTGCCCCAGAAGATGCTACCGTTACAACTATAGCGCCACCCAATCCAAGACCACAACCAACAACAGAAAAAGGATTAACGAGTCCATGATTTGCTAAATAATCACTCGCATCATACTTAATATTATAATTCTCTGGATTTAAAAATGCATTTAACGTAGTCAAAGCCATAACATTTCCATAAGTATCTATTTTGGCTTTTGCGACTTCACTCGAAGATAATATTTGCGTATGACAATTACTTCGATTCCCATCACACACTTCTACTTCCATATCATCTCCACCAAACATTAATGTACCAATCAAATTACTATCTAAAACAAAATTCTGAAGTTTTCTTGAATAATCAAAAACGGTAGGTAATAAACCAATAATGATTAATGCAACTACCAAGTTCATTGCTACTTTAGAAAAACTTTTATCTCCCTTAGTAAAATTATCTGGATTCACTATCGCCTGCAACAATCCATAAGCCAAGACAAAAAGCATTACCACACCAAGAACAACATAAACTCTTTGAGCAAAATTTTCATATACTTCACTCGTAAAAATCTCTGCCTCCGCAAGTCTTAAAAATAAATTATATAACCAAGAAACTGCCTGATACAAAGCAGAATCAATCAACAAAAATAACTGTGAAATCGCCTCTGTTGGGATTAATGAAGAAATGAGCACTCAAAACACCTACCTTATTCCACAAGTATCTAAACCGTATAAACCGAAGATATCAAAAATAAAATCTAAAAGAAATGGAAGTAAAAATACAGCAACACCAGCAACCAAACGTTTTACAAACCTACCATTTGCTTTCTTTATATCATCCGCATTTTGCTGACTTATAGCTTTGACATAATCAATGGTTGAAAATGCGATCACCATAATGGGAGCAGCAAATTTAATCAAAGTAAAAATATCTTGGACAAATTCACCAAATTCATTAAAAGAGCCATCACTCTTTTTAAAAATAGTTGAACATTCACTACTACCAGGAACTATAGGATCTGTATTTTCCCAAGAAGCATCAATATTATTTCCACCACCATTGGAATCAGAGCCATTCGTATTTGTATTAGTATCTGAACCACTTGTCTCTTCACTCGAAGCACTATCTCCATTTTCAATCGTATCTAAATTGGCGTATCCTTCCAAAGAACAAATCATAAAAGACATCACAACAAGTACAAAACAAACTACTTTTTTCATGAAATGCTCCTTTCTTTTTCTAAAATATCTTTATAGTTTAATAGAAACCTTCACGTAATAATTATATCAATAATACATAGAAAAAACTAGCTTTTTTATTCATTGCTAGTTTTATCTTCTACACATTTTGATGGAGATGTAATACAAAGACTACATTTTGAATAAGTCGTTTCATACTTTTGCCAATCATCTATCAGTAAAAATAAAAGATGAATAATCGTTGGAATGAAGAAAATCACGACTCCTGCAATTGCTCGTAACATCAAAGAACGAATTGATTTTTTTATCTCATCATCCTTAGACCCAATAACGGCTTTAAATAAATCGATCATTCCAAAAATGATAATTAAAATAGGAATCAAGATTTTAACAACAGAAAAAATCCTCCCCAAAAATATAAATGGCTTTTTAAAATCTGGATCTGAACAATAATCATCCACTAAAGTTACACCAGGAACACTTGGATTATCTGGATCTTCAACATGTTCTACTTCTGCTTCCTCTAATACTTTCCAAGAGAAAGAATTCACAATTGAATAATTCTCTGATAACGTTTTCGCTTGAGCAGGAAGAATTCCCGCAAAACAAATCATTAATAAAAATACGATAAATATTTTCTTTTTCATAACATCACCTAATCTCTTATATTACAATTATCGGGTTCAAAAATACATACACGACAATTATCATACTGTTGCATCGTTTCCGAATACGTATCAATTACTCCAAACAGAAAATTAATAATCGACGGAATTAAAAAGACAACAATTCCAGCAATCACTCGTTTAATTAAAACAGGTATCTTTTTTGGGATTTCATCATTTTTTCCATCAATCATTGCTTTCGCAAAATCAACACTTCCAAGAACAATAATCAAAAATGGAACAAAAATTTTAACAATAAACAAAATAACTCCTAAAAATTGTAAAGTCCTAGCTACTTTAGGTTCATTACATAACCCTGATAAAGAAATATCACAATTATCCCCTTCACAAAGATCTTTATCAATAATAGGATCTGGTTCGTAAGTACTATTATCATAAATAGTACTATTCCCCTCTCCATTTTGTTTATCTGACTCTTCCTTCTGAATATGATTTCCTACAACCAAAGAATTAGTATCTAAAAATTGAAAATCAAATTTCGTACCATAGGCATTACAAATACCATAAACATTAGAAGAAGATACTCCAAAAACACCTGGAGTTTTTGCATCTTCAATCAAAGAAGTTGCAAGCGTATAATTTGGATCATTTGCCCAAAAAATATAATTTTGAATACTACCACTAGCAGTAGTATTTATTTTATATCGTGCAAAATTAGAATCAGATTCATCAGAATAATCAAATTTAAAATAATAACATTTATTACTTCCAGCATTATCCCAAAAACTAGCAGCTTCGATTGGAATAATAATATCACCAGTTGTTCCGATTATCTTTGGATTAGAAATTCTTCCTTCTTCATTATCTGTTTGAGTAAAATTCTCCTTTTTAGGATTATCATATGTCCCTTCTGTTTCTAATTTTCCTTTAAATAATCCTTTGCGATTTACGGTCGTAAAATAATAAAAAGAATCTGCACTTTTTAACTTATTATAAATTGCCTGACTAATTAAAGTACTACGTAGAAAAACATGATCATTTTCTTTTTCTAATTTAAAATTCGCAGCTGCTTCAATATTTTGATCACATTCTTTATAATTAGTTCTTCCACCACAATTTATAATCAAAACACTTGCACCGTTAATATTTTTATATGCTGTACTAAAATCCTCATTACTCATAACTCCAACAGATATTTGAATATCATAAAAATCTGGACTATTTTTATTATTCGTAATAACCCACTCATTTGTTGTAATAGAATCAAAAATATAACTTTCTATAATCTCAGAGGCTTCTTCTGTTGTAATGGCTTTTGAGAACATTGGAAATAGAAAGAAGAAAGTAAGAAATAAAACGATTTTTTGTAATGTTTTCATATACCCTCCTTAACACTTCCTTGGATTCGATAAGCACTCTGTACATTCCGAATAAGCTGATTTATATGGTGACCAATCATCCACTAGTGTAAAAACAAAATGAACCAAAACAGGAACAAAGAAAATCACCACTCCAGCAATACCACGCATCAAAAGCGTCTTCATCGCTTTCGTTAATTCCTCTGGTTTTTGACTTGTTACAGCTTTCATAAAATCAAGTACTCCAAGTACAATCAAAACAATAGGAATAATTAATTTTACAGCAGAAAGAAGCCAACCAATATATTTTAAAACAACTTTTAAATTCGGATCTTGACATACTTTTCCGGTTGTAATATTTTGAATCGTTGGTTCTGGATTTTTATCCACAGGCTTTTGTGTAGTGCCACCAGAGTTTTGACCAGGATCCTCTATATTCGACCCAGAACTACCGCCATTTGGTTTTTCGCGTTCTGTTTTATAATGAATAATAGAATTATTTGTATCTTGGAATACACTTTTTTCCAAAGAACAAACTACATCTCCATTTGAAGCAGAATTTCCTCCTATAATATAATTTACATTGGATTTAACATTAAAATAAGCTCGAATCGTTCCACACCAAAATTCTTTTGGATAAGACTCACTAGAAATAATTGGTTGTAAAACATTTTTTTGAAATCCAGAAATATCGAAACTACTCACCCATTTAACAGAACCACTATATTTACTAAATGACAACTTTTGTTGTTTAAAACTGGCATTCACTTCATCATAAATCATAGAAAAATTCAAATCTCCAAGTTCTTCGGAACTCAATAAAGATGAATAATATGTTTTTTTATACTCACGAGAAGGATTTCCATCTGGATTTGCACCATCATCCATTTCTACATATTCTTTATAGAATGTAGTATAAAAATCTCCTGCCCAACTTTTATTACTTTCCAAAATACTTTCATACTCTTCATTCGAATAAGCCGCAAAATACTTACGTACTCCACTATGAAGCCAATTTCCAGCAGCTGCTACAATATATAAAGGACAAACTTGATTTTCATTTCGAAACTTATATTGAACTGTAGAACGATTATCTAATTCGATTGATTGCACAGTAGCACTACCACTTTGCTGCCAACTTGGAAGAATATAAGCATTAAAAACAGCATTACCACTAGGAAAAGGAAATTCCAACTCTATCTTTTCTATGGTGGAATCTTGAGAATTATGATAAATACACTTTCCACTCACAAGTTTTGCATCAACTTGAGAAGTAAAAAGAAAAGAACAAAAAATACTAACAAAGAGAAAAAGAACTTTCTTCATAAAATTTCCCCATTTCAAATTATATTATATCAAACAAATTTCCTTTACACTACAAAAAAAAACAGTAAAACTGTTTTATTGTTCCCATGCTGGAGCTGCATAATCTGTACATTTTCCATTCGTAGGACTAGAAATACAATAGCGACATACATCAAAATCATCTCGAACTGCTGCAAAATTACCAACAATTCCCATAACAACACCAACAATTGTAGGAACAAAGAAAATTACAACAGCTGAAATCGCACGTTTCACCAAAGAAGTAGTAGCTTTTTTAATTTCATCGTCTTTTGATGCAATGACTGCCTTTCCTAAATCAATCATTCCAAAAATAATCAAAAGAATTGGAATAACAATCTTAAACACCAATAAGATATACCCTACTGTCTGCCAAACATTCGCAGAACTCGCACAAAAACCATTATCTGCTTGACCGATATTAACAGTAACATCATTTCCAACTTCTGCAAGTAACATCAACTTATTTAACATAAAATAATCTCCTTTTTTTCAATTTATACCTGTATTGTAAAGTCTTGATGTCATTAAGTCAAGTAAATTATTTAAATATGTTAAATAATTTACCACCTTTTTCCTCTTTTCCTTCATCCAAACGAACAAATCCCATTTTAATCAAAAACTCATCCAAAACTGGATGTCGATCCAATTTATCATCCAAATAGGGAATATTAAAATAAATTTTGCTGCGAGATTCATATTCAAAATCTCGAATATCTTGTTCATTTAAAACACTACGATTCAAAATAATTTTTTTATCTTTCAACTTTTCAAAAGCTCTTCGATCGTTTCGAATTAACTTATTTAATTTAATAAGTCCTGGTTCAATTAAATAAATAACTTCATTACAAGAACTAACTGGACCATCATTCTTTAAATCTACTAAAATTACTTCATGATGAGCTTCTTTCACCAAATAAGAATTCAAATCCAAACTCGTCGTATGCAAAAGCGTTTTATCATTCAAATAAGAAAAATCATTTGAATCAATTTCAACTGCTATTACATCATATTTCATAGATAATTGTTTCTTTAACAAATAAGTAAGAGTGGTACTCCCTGCATGTTCTGTAACATTTTTAATACCAATAATCCGTGTAGGTGGACGACTAGAAATCTTTTCTTCACGAGAATCCATCACACTTTTTACAGGCACTGATTCCACTACACCAACATCATTTAATTGATGATATTGTGCAACATCCTTATAAGTATTTGGATTATCAATTAAAAAACGAACAGCATCGATATTTCGAGTAAAATTATAAATACCCATGGATACCAATTGCGACAAATACCTAGGACTATTTACTATTTCAGAATCATCGAGTAAAAGAATCACTTTACTCATGTCCATATTGACAGATAAAGATTGGATTGTCGAAATATTTTGATAATCCTTAATTGCTGTAATATCCAAAATCATCTTATTATAGTAAAAATTACTAAAAGTATTATAAATTTCCTCTGCATCAAACACACCATTCATACTTTTAATAATAT
>CAOWNX010000042.1:0-221 GCA_948552115.1 uncultured Bacilli bacterium | reverse complement strand
CTCACAATGACATTCATAATCTCACCTTCTATCAAATATCCAAAGGTATATCATCCTCTGGCCAACTTATATCTAATGTTTCTCCAGTTACATGAAAAGTAAATAAATCTCCCAAAAAAGGCAAATTAAACTTAAAAAACGTTTCTATTTTATACATAACTCGATTGGGATAGGTAGAATCCCTTGTATTCACTTTTTTTACACAATAATAATATTTTGAA
>CAOWNX010000041.1 GCA_948552115.1 uncultured Bacilli bacterium | reverse complement strand
AAAGAGCAATTGTGGGAGGATTTACCAAAGTATTTGAAATTGCAAGATGCTTTCGAAATGAAGGAATGGACCAAACACACTTACAAGATTTTACCATGATTGAGGGATATGGTGCTTATCTAAATTATGAAGATAATATGGTATTTTTAAAAAATATGTTACAAACAATCATTGAACGAATTTTTGGTACCCTAGAAATCCAAGTAGGAGACAAAATGGTAGATTTAAGTGGCGAATGGAGTGCAATATCATTCCGTGACTTAATTCTCAAATACATTGATATTGACATTGATATTTATAACACCAAAGAAACATTACTTCAAAAAATAAAAGACGAAAAACTAGTAATTGAATCTGAAACACCACTAGAAAATCTAGGCTTTGGTAACCTAGTAGATCAACTTTATAAAAAAGTAGCCAGACCTCACATTGTAAACCCAATATTTCTAATTAAACATCCAACAGAGCTTTCTCCACTTGCAAGAGCAAACGATGAAAATCCAAATGTTGTCGACCGTTTCCAATTAGTTATCAACGGAGCTGAAATCATTAATGCCTATTCTGAATTAGTCGACCCACAAGAACAAGAACATCGCTTAGAAGAACAAGCAAGATTAAAAGCAAATGGAGATGAAGAAGCCATGCCAATGGATTATGATTACATCGAAGCCATGGAATATGGAATGCCACCAATTAGCGGATGGGGTATGGGAATTGATCGTCTAGTACAACTACTTACAAACAGTGAAAATATAAAAGATGTCATTTTATTTCCTCTCATGAGACCAAAAGAAGAAAGAAACGAAGATTAAAAGTTTCTTTTTTCAAAAATAGAGTAATATGGCAAAATTAGCAAACTTAATTACCATGGTAGAACTTCTACAAAATGGTCGAAAATATAGTATAAAAGAATTAGCGGAAAATTTAGAAGTATCTCCAAGAGTAATACGTGAATATAAATTATTTTTAGAAGAAGCAGGAATTTATCTTGATACCATAAGAGGACCTTATGGTGGATATGTATTAAATACCTCGATTCATTTACCAATTTTATACTTCAATGAAAAAGATGTTACTTCACTAAAAAAAGCAACCAATTATATTTCTGATGCAACTTTAAAAGAAGAAATCAAAAATATTTATAATAAAATGATGGCCACCATTCAAAAAGAAGAAAAGAAAACAAAGCATTTACTAACTGATAATTTAGAAAAACAAATCTATAACCAAATTTCCTATGCCTTAAGAAATGAACAGAAATTAAAAATAAAATATTATAATTTACAACATGGAGTATCTATACGCACTATATACCCTCTAGGACTTTACTTATTTCAAAATGAATGGTGGATTTCCTCCTATTGGGAAGAAAAAGATGACTTACGGCAATTTCATTTAAAACGAATTCAATCCTGCGAAATATTAAAAGAAAAATTTAATCCCAAAGAAATCAATATAAAATTTTAAAATAGACCAAATACCGCCGCATTAAGTGGTATTTTGTTTTTGGTGAGAAAAATGACAAAAAAACCAAAAGCAATCATTATAATGAAAGTTGGACCCCACAACAAAATGTCATTAGAAGAAATTATATTATCCAAACAAAAAGAACAACAAGAACATAAAGTTCATTTTTGGGGATACTCCGGAGTATTTTGTACCCCCAAAAAAACCCAAGAATTTTGTAAATGGGCAAAAGAAACATATCAAGAAGAGCCAACTTTAATTTTATTAGAAACAAAAAGTTCTTATGAATCCAATATAGGATTTATAAAAAAATATTCTACAGACAATATAAATTTCCAAAATTTTTCCAAACCAGTACAACTACAAGGAGCACAATATTCATTTGTTGCTAAAAATATGAAAAAAACCACAATAAAACTTTCAGATTATACGGTAGTGAGTGGTAAAAATAATGGTCAACCCTTAGATAAACACTTACGCTTTCGCATCAATAAATCGTTTGCTCAATTAAATCAAAAATTCCATACAGACTCTCCACAAATTTCCGTTTATTCAGCAACATTAGTTCCTCCATACGCAATATGGTTAAAGGAAGAATAAAATGAATAAAATAGCCTTGATATTAGATTTAGACAATACATTATATAATTGGATGGATGCCTATGCTTCTGGCTTAAATGCTCAAATAGACTATATTTCTAAATTTGTTCCATTAACAAAGAAAAAAATTGAAAATAAGTTTAAAAAAGTTTTTTTAAAATATGGAGAAGTAGAAGTATTGTACGCTGTTTACGAATTAGAATTTTGGAAATATTTAACGATTCAGAAAGATCAAAGAAAAAGAATTCAAAAAAAATCGCTAGAGATATTTTTTCAAAACTTCAATAAAGAATTAAAATTATATCCAACCGTCAAAAATACTTTAATTTGGGCGAAACAAAATCAAATAAAAATATTTGCACTTTCGGATGCTTACCCCTTTTTCGTTCATCACAGGTTAAAGAAATGCCATATCGAAAATATCTTTGATAAAATTTATGTAACAAAAGATAAAATAAATTTGCATGTAAAGGATGTGAAGTTTTTATCAAATATGATAATTCTTCCTTCCAATAAGAGCAAACCTTCTCCATATACAATCAACGAAATCAAAAAAGACTATCATTTAAAAAAAGAAAATATGTTTTTAGTTGGAGATAACATTGCCAAAGATATAGAATGTGCAAAAAAAGCAGAAATCACGAGTATCCTAGTACAATATAAAAATTCTTCAAAATCTCAAAGTCGACAACTTCTTAGTAAAGTAACTCCATGGAAAAAAAGTATTACAAAAAAATTAGTACCAGATTTTAAAATAGAAGAATTTCAAGAAATTAAAAAAATAATTTATGACAAAATCAAATACAAAACAGAAGAAAAGAAAAAGGAACAAAAACTTCCATAATTTCACAAATTTTTCATAAAAAATACCAATAAAAAACTTTTATTTGCAAGTGTTTATGATATAATTTGTATGGAGGAGGTAAAGAATGAAAAAATTTTTTGAAAAACATGATCTTGTAAAATTAGTATTAATTGCCCTTGTAATTACCATAGTACTAACATGGATTGTTCCAAGCGGTGTTTATCAAACAGGTACGATTGATGGACAATTAGCAAGAACTGGTATTGTAGATTTCTTCTTAAGTGGAATGATGAGTGTAAGTTTCTTCTTACAACAACTTGTATTTGTCATACTTGTAGGAGCTTTCTATGGTGTAATGATACGTGCAGAAGGATATAAAAAATTAGTAGAAAAACTTTCCAAAAATCTAAAAGGAAGAGAAATACCATTTTTACTAATTACATCATTATTAGTAGCTGGATTCACATCCATTACCACGAATATTTTTGTAGTCGTATTATTTATTCCATTTCTAATACATGTCTTAAAGAAAATGGGACTAGATAATATGACTGCGTTCGTGTCAACTTTTGGAAGCATGTTAATTGGAGTACTTGGAGCTACCTATGGAACGGAAGGATTAATCAGTTTCGTAAATTACTTAACGTACTATTCTACCACCAATGTAAAAGTAGAACTTGCAGTTCGTGGAGGAATTCTACTACTGGCATTTATCCTATTTAACTTCTTTAATATTACTCATGCAAGAAAAGTTCTTTCATCAAAGAACGAGAAAAAAGATAGCGAAAATGATTTATTTGTCGTAGAAGAACCAAAGAAAAAAACGTCCAAAGCTTGGCCAATGGTACTCGGATTCCTAGTATTATTAATATTCGCAATATTAGGATATGTAAATTGGGCTGGAAATTTTAACATAACAATTTTCTCAGAATTCCATGCTTGGTTAATGGAATTTGAAGTTGCAGAACATCAAATTTTCTCATACATTTTAGGAACTAATGCTGCAGCATTTGGAGAATGGCAATTATATCATATGGTTATTATTATGGGAATTGTACTACTCATTACAGCTATCATTTACCACATTAACTTTGATAATTTAATCGAAGGAATCTATGATGGCGTAAAAAAGATGATGAAACCAGTAGGAATCATGTTACTAATTTATATGATTTTCGTATTCATGTATTGGAGTCCAGTAGTACCTACAATCGTCAGTTGGATTGCTGGAGAAAACTTTAATCCATTTACTTCAACTTTAGCAGCTAGTATTTCTTCTCTATTCCATATCGACTTTGGTTATACTGGATATGCAGTAGGAAACTTACTTGCTACCTATGAAGGTGCATCATTCAATATTGCTTATGTGATTTATGTTACAATTAATGGATTAGTAAGCATGTTTACACCAACAAGTATCGTGTTAATGCTTGGACTATCTTACTGTGATATTCCATACAAAAAATGGTTTGCATATATCTGGAAATTCCTACTTGGAATGCTTGTATGCTTACTTGTAATTTTTGCATTACTTACTTATATTTAAAAATGACAGAAAGAAATGTCATTTTTTCTTGCATAAAAATTCTTCTCTTCTTACATAATCTTCATAGAATAAACTAAGGAGGAGAATTATGTTTCACAATTTTGGATTTGAAGTATCAGAGATATTAGAAACTGCTGAACAAGAAAGAGAAAGTTTAAGACATCCCTATGTAGGAAGTGAACACTTACTACTAGCCATACTAAAAAAAGAATCAAAACTGACAAGTAAATTAAAAAGTTTAGGACTTACCTATGATAATTTTAAAGAAGAACTAATTCGTATTATTGGAAGTGCAAGTAAAGTACAAGAACTGATTTTATATACCCCATTACTAAGAAGAATTTTAGAACTCGCCTTATCCGATGCCGAAGAAAATAATAAAGGGAAAGTAACCGAAGAGCATCTTTTTCTAGCCTTACTAGAAGAGGGAGAAGGAATTGCCATCCGTATCATGATGAGTATGGATATTGACCTAGACGAACTCTACGATTCCTTAAAACAAAAGAAAAACAAAAAAGAAAATCGTGGAAACTTAGAAATTTATAAAATAGGTATAGTTTTAAATGATACCATCAATGAATCAGAACAAGTCATTGGACGAAACAAAGAAATGGAAATGATGATTGAAACATTACTACGCAGAAAGAAAAACAATCCCCTACTGGTTGGAAAAGCGGGAGTTGGAAAAACTGCTCTTGTAGAAGAACTTGTAAGAAGAATTAAAAAAGGAAACGTTCCTGAAGAACTACAAGAAAAAGAAATTGTTATGATTGAAATGGGTTCCTTAGTTGCTGGAACAAAATATCGTGGAGAATTTGAAGAACGACTTACCAAACTAATTCGGGAAGTCATTGAAAACAAAAATATCATTCTCTTTATCGATGAAATTCATTCCATTGTAAATGCTGGAGGAGCAGAAGGAGCTATCAATGCAAGTGACATTCTAAAACCATATCTTGCTCGCGGGGAACTAAAATGTATTGGTGCCACAACTACAGAAGAATATTATAAATACATTGAAAAAGATAAAGCACTCGAAAGAAGATTTGAAATCATTAAATTACAAGAACCTACCAAAGAAGAAACCAAAGAAATCCTTTCCAAAGTAAAAAAAGAATACGAAAATCATCACCATGTAAAAATATCAACCCAAAATATTGAAGAAATCATAGACTATGCCGATCAATATATTTTTGGTAGACAAAACCCAGACAAATCATTAGAACTATTAGATTCTGTTTGTGCCAAAGTAAAAATGAAATCCAAAAGAAATTTAATAATCAAAAATTCGCATCGTTTGGAAAAAATAATTCCTGAAAAAGAACAATTAATACGAGAGGGAAAATTTGAAGAAGCCTTAATGTTAAAAAAGCGAGAAGCAAAAATAACTCATCAAACCCCAAAAGACAAGAAAAAATACTTAAAAATGGAAACTTTGGATATTCTAGAAGTATTAGAAAAGAAAACAGGCATTCCACTTTTACAAAATCAAAAAGAACTGTTAAATCAAATTGAATCCACATTAAATGAAAAAATTATTGGTCAAACATCAGCAATTACAAAGATTATGAAAATATTAAATCAAAAAAAAGAAAATCAAAGAAGACCGTTATCATTCCTTTTAATGGGACCAACTGGAGTAGGAAAAACCGAAACCGTAAAACAAATCTCATCCATTTATGGAAGTATGGAAAATATGATTCGTTTGGATATGAGTGAATACACTTTAGAAACTTCCATTCATAAACTGATTGGAACACCAGGGGGGTACGTTGGTTATGGCGAACCATTTATCTTTCAAAAATTAAAAGAAAATCCTTATCGCATCATTTTAGTCGATGAATTAGAAAAAGCAAGTCCAAGAATTTGGAACTTATTTCTTCAAATATTAGACGAAGGATTCATTACAGACTCTTTGGGAGAACAGATACACTTTGATAAAACATTAATCTTTATGACATCAAATTTAGAAATCAAAAATAAAGTAGGATTTATCTCATCAGGAAATGGCGATTTAGAAGAAATATTATCCAAAGAATTCTTAGGTAGATTTGATGCTATTGTTCCCTACGAACGAGTTACAAAAAATATGGTAAAAGACTATATTGATAAA
>CAOWNX010000040.1 GCA_948552115.1 uncultured Bacilli bacterium | reverse complement strand
TCCCCTCACGGGCTCGAACCGTGGACCCACTGATTAAGAGTCAGTTGCTCTACCAACTGAGCTAAGGAGACGTATCCACAAAATAATTATAGCAAAGTATTTTGTGTTTTTCAACTATCTATTATGACATTCTAAGATTTGTCAACACTAAATTAATATGATATAGTAAGACATACTAAAAAGACACGAAATTTCATATTTTTTTAAAAATATGAAATAATGTGGTTAGATTAGTATAAAATATAGTAAGCAGTTATGTGGTGATAACTACTTATCTAATTGTTTGCATTGTACAAAAATTTTACGTAATAATTTGGTAGTACAAGCAATTGTAGCAACGTAATGATGTTTCCCTTCATTACGTTTTTTTCTGTAGTAAGATTCTATATCATTTTCTTTATGACAAAGTTTGGTTAAACGAATTATATTTAAAACAGATACAAATAAAATCTTTCACATATATTTATTACCAGACTTAGAAATAGGGCCTTTTATGTTAATAGATTTACCAGATTGTTTAATAGAAGGATCTAACCCACAATAAGCAGTTAATTCTTTAATATTATTAAATCTGTTAATATTCCCAAGTTCAGCGATAATAATAGAAGCAGTAAATTCTCCAATGCCAAATATGGAGTTGATAGAATCAAAGTATTTCGTTTGTTTCCCATTTTCTATTAATTTTTCTTTTATTGTATTAATTTCTGTTTGATTCATATGAATAAGTTTTGCTATTCCTTTTAAAGCAGAAACAATTTCATCTTCTTTATTTACAGAAGGATAAGAGTTTTTGGCAACTTCTTTGATTTTAATCGATTTACTTTTCCAATGACTGAAACCTTTAGTCTTAAAAAAGTTTTGTAGAGCATCTATTCGAGTGGAAGAAATAAGTTCAGCATGAGGATATTTTTCTATAAAAGATAGAGCAATATCTGAATAAATCGTATTTCCTTTAAAAAGAAGTTCATATTCTGGAAAACATAAATAAACTAAGTTTTTATATCGATTCTTAAGATTATTGGTTATTTCACTTAAAGCATGATACTGTCTAGATAAAGCATTCATATTTAAATAAATAGTATCTGGTTTCACATATTCTTTAAAATCAGTAGTAAAGAATAATTCAGCAAGAGAAATACAATCGAGTTTATCTGTTTTAGTTTTACGAAGATTTCTTTTATACATTTTGGAGTATAAAGCATTAATAACAAAGACTTTAAAATGATATTCTAAAAAGAATCTTTCCACAGGTCTATGGTAAATACCAGTAGACTCCATAATTAGAGAAATATTTTCTAATTTTAATTCGTTCATTCTATTTAGTAAATTAGTAAAATCATGAATCGAATGATTGATTTCATAGGGAGTAATTAGAACTTCACCACAAGAACTAATTAAACTTACCATACTTTTACCTTTAGCAACATCAAGTGCTAAAACGTACTGCATAAAAAACATCCTTTTTTAGCGATTGGACTCTTAAACTTAATATTCCTCATCACGCTTGTTATATAGGAATAAATCCTCACATTCTAAAATTAGGAAAGTAAAAAGAAAAAGAGTTAGGCCGTCATATTAATGGATACAAAGACCCCTGATATAATTTGCCTAGACTCAATCGCGAATTTTTACTTATTTCTTAGAAATAAGTAAAAATATTATATAGTAAATCGAAAAAGTATCAAGTAATTGAATACCTCCTTCATTTACTACTCGGTATTATACGTGATATAATAAACGAAGTAGGTGAGAAAATGAAAAATAAATACCAAAGGCTCAGTAAAGAAGAAAAAAAAGAATGCCGAAACATGTACTATAATTCAGTCAAAGGAAGAGAAATGAAAATTCGTCTAACTCGTTTATGGTTAATTGGAACAGTTGGTATACTATTAAGTCTATATTGGTTAGGAAATGGAATGATAAAAAACACATTAAAATGGTATGATTACTGCTTATCAATTCCTTTGATACTATTCTCATTAATTTTTTTGATTGGAGCATTTTTTATTCGTCAAAAAGTATTAAATCAATTTGCTATAACAATTCCAAGATTCAAAAATAAATAATAAAAAAAGAAAAATTCTATGATTTTGGGGTACCCTAAAAAAGGAGGGTATTATGAAAAAAATAATTTCTAAATCACTATTATTATCTATAATTATACTTTGTGTTCTATCTATGTTTTTCATCGAAAATAAAAAAGAACACCAAAAAGAAGAAGATCGAAAATTAAACCAACAAATAGAACAAACATTACAAGAATTATCGTTAGAAGAAAAAATAGCTCAAATGATTATGATTTCGAATAGAACTCCAACAATGACAGAAGAATTAAAACAAGAATTAGAAAAATATCAACCAGGAGGTTTTATTTTTTTCAAAGATAACTTTAGTAATTTAGATTCTTCTCTTCAACTAATCAAAGAAATAGAACAAACTGTTAAGATACCTTTATTTTTATCCATTGATCAAGAAGGTGGAAGAGTACAAAGAATTACCAGTGAAGTAGATGCATCCATAACAAACATTCCACCAATGCAAGAAATTGGCAACAAAAATTCAAAACAACTTGCATTTCAGGTAGGAACACTGTTGGCAGAAGAATTGCGAGTATTCCATATAAATATGAATTTTGCCCCTGTTTTAGATATTAATTCTAATCCTCAAAATACCGTGATTTCCAACCGTAGCTTTGGGAATAACGCTGAAATAGTAAGTAATATGGGAATATCTCTTGCCAAAGGAATGCAAGAAATAGGAGTAATTCCAGTATACAAACATTTTCCGGGACACGGGAGTACAATCACAGATTCTCATTACGATTTGCCAATCATTAATAAGACCAAAGAAGAATTACAAAACTTAGAATGGATACCTTTTCAAAATGCCATCCAAAATGGAGCGGATATGATTATGGTTGGTCATTTAGCAGTTCCAAGTATTACTGGTTCCAACCTTCCAGCATCATTATCATATGAAATAATAACTGAAATATTAAAAAAAGAAATGGGATTTTCTGGACTAATCATTACCGATGCACTAAATATGAAAGCATTGACAAAAAATTATTCTGAATCAGAAATTTACGAACGTGCAATCAATGCTGGAGTAGACATTTTATTAATGCCAGAAAGTATAGAAAGTGCGATTACAAAAATCAAAGAAAGCTATGAAAATCAAAAAATTAGCATAGAGCAAATAAATAATTCTGTAAGAAAAATTTTAAAATTAAAATATACAAAACTTTCAAAAGATTATTTGGATAAAAGTTACTTAGGAAATGAATCTCATCTCCAAATTATGCGAGAATTTCAAAAATAATTTATCCTTACAAAAAATAGAAAAAAGTGCTAAAATAAAACCATAACTTGTAGCTATTTAATATGGTAGACCCAGTTAGATAGTTTTTTTATTTAAAGGTGATTATGTATGTTTGAAATAGGAGAATATTTAATATTTAAAAAAGACGTTTGCCAAGTCAAAGAAATAAAGAAAGGTTTTTTAAATGATTTAGATTACTATATTTTATCGCCAATAAAAGATAATACTTTAAAAATTGAAATACCAATCAATTCCAAAAATATTAGAAAGCTAATTACAAAAGAAGAGATAGAACAAATCATAAAACGTATTCCAACAATTTCTGAAATAGATGTGGAACAACGTCTATTAGAAACAGAATATAAACGTTTATTAAATACTGGAAACGAAGAAGATTTAATTCGAATTATTAAAACTGCCTATAAAAGAAATCAAAAAAGATTAGAACAGAAAAAGAAAATTGGTGACAAAGACAAGCATTATTTTGAAGAAGCTGAAAACTACCTATATCAAGAACTTGGTATTGTTCTAGACTTATCTTTTGAAGAAACAAAAGAATATATCAAAAATAAAATAAAAAGTTAAAAAAGCTCTTGCCAAAATTCTATTTATAAGGTAAAATGAAATAGTCCTTGACAAAATGGGCTTGTAGCTCAGCTGGTTAGAGCGCACGCCTGATAAGCGTGAGGTCGGAGGTTCAAGTCCCCCCAAGCCCACCATTTGTTATTGGCCCGTTGGTGAAGTGGTTGAACACACATGCCTTTCACGCATGCATTCATGGGTTCAAATCCCGTACGGGTCACCATTTAAGAATTTAAAATCCTTTGAAAATGAGGGATTTTTTTAATAAAATGAATGCTTGCTTGCCAAAAAAGGAAAGATCTTTATGTTGGAAAGAAAACTGGATAAAATATTAGAATTACTAATGTATTTAGAAGACGAAATAAAAATAGATATTTATTCTAAAATATTAAAAGACAAAGAAAAGTTTATAAATTCTGCTTTAGAAATATTAGGGGAAGACTCATTGTATATTACAGAAGAAGAAAGTGATATCTTATTAAGAGAATATTTAAAAAGAAATCCAACCAAAAATTGTAAACTAGTAGATAGAGAAGCAAATATTGAAATCAAATTAAAGAGAATAATAAAAGTACTAGAGAAAAAATATAATGCTCGAATAAACCCAGCATTTATTATTTATGATATTTACGAAAATAAAGCACAAGAAATTAATCAAATTTTAAAATCAGAAGAATGCTTAGATATTAAAATTACCGAAAGAGATTGGCAATATTACACCCAAGAGAAAATTGCTCAAAAAATTAAAAACATAATGAATCCAAAAGAACTTGTAAAAGAAAAAGATAATTGTTGGACCAAAGCTCAAATTCCCAAAATAGTGCTTCGAATGACACAATGGAACGAATGGTGGAACACTTCTTATCTTTTGCGTCATATTATAGAAGAATATCAAAGTCTAGATTTACAAGAGTATGTTGAAAAAAACCAAATCCTGATCACCGAAGAAGAATACCAAATTATAAAAGATTTTTCCAAATCATTTCAACAAGTGATGAAAATAATAAAAAAATATCAAAAAATATACCCATATTTTCTTGATATGCGATGTAGAGTAGCACTAAAAAAAATGACCAAAGAAGAAAGAAACAAAGTATGCAGCTGTTTCCAAAAATATTCTCCCAAAAAGCAAGGCATTGCAAATTATTATCTAAACAAAATGAAACAAGTCATAAATCAATATAAAAAAAGCCAAAAAGAAAAAATTCTAGCAAAGGATGAAAAGTTCAAAAGCCGAAAAAAAGAAAGAGGTTGTTAATTTAAAACAGCCTCTTTAATTGCTTCAATAAACTCTTGCATAATGGACATATAATTATCATTATTTTTTCGATTCTGTGCAGAAAGTGTTGTCATGGTTTGTACCGTAAACAAAGTAGCACCCTGATTCTTCAGCTCATTAACAGCATCATTATTTCCTAAACCCTCATGAACAAACAAATATTTATAAGTTCCACTACTAAAATCCTTTTTCAAAATATTAAAACTATTTTCCTCAATATTATCTTCTAAAGAAATAACCGTAAATCCATAATCTTCTAAAAATTTAAACACATTAGAAGACACAACAATAGTATTTTTTTTCTTCGTAGCAGAAGTTCGTGCAATATTTCGAAGTTCTGCATCCTTCAAAGATAAAATTTCCTCTAAATCCTTATACCGATTTGATATTTCTTCATTAACAAATTTATTTTGTATAAAACTTTCCAAATTCATCCGAATATTACTTGCAAGCATCAAAGCGTTACTAGGACTTAACCATAATTCTTCTACGCCATACTTATATTTTAATCCATAAGCAACATCAATAATTTGTAATTTTCGATTACTATTACTAAAATCTTTTGCAATTTGCTTTTCATTCGAAAGACCATTATAAATAAAAAGATCTCCCTTACTATATTCCTTTTTTTGTTTATCCGTCAAAGAATATTCCAAAACATTTGCACCATCTGGATAAATACTAGAAATGACTGAATGATTTCCATAAAGAACCTCTGTAAAATAAGTTATAGGATAAACCGTCGTATAAATTTTTGCATGATCCAAACTATTTTTTTCTAAACAACCAGAAGTAAAAAAAATCAATAACACACATATACTAGTCAAAATTCCTTTTTTCATTAAAATTTCTCCTCTTTTCTTGGTACTGGGTCATAACCAAAAGTTCCACCTGGACGACACCGCATAATCCGATGAATCGCCAGATTACATCCTTTCCAAACCCCAAAGGTTTGAATCGCCGAAATAGCATACTCTGAACAAGTTGGAGTAAATCGGCACATTTGATGGCTAGAAAGTGGTAAAACCTGATAAATACGAATAAAAAAAATGAGTAGACACTTCAAAAATACCACCCAAAAATATTTTACTATAGAAACACTTTTTTGTAAAATACCTTTTGCTTAATTACCTAGAATTCGATATAATAAGAAAAGAAAAGAGGAGTATTTATGGACTTTTTAAAACCCTTTCAAATCACCTTACAAAATCAAGAATTACTAGAGACAGCATTAACCCATAGCTCCTATGCAAACGAACACAATAAAGAATCATATGAACGCTTAGAATTCCTAGGAGATGCCGTTTTAGAACTGATTACAAGTGAATATTTTTATCGTTACACCACAT
>CAOWNX010000039.1 GCA_948552115.1 uncultured Bacilli bacterium | reverse complement strand
CTCCAGCCTATCTTTCTTAGAATCATCTTTCGCCAAAACCCAAGGAGTTGTCTCATCGATATATTTATTACTACGACGAAGTAATTCAAAAATATCGTCAATGGCTTTTCCTACTTCCAATTGATCCATATGACCTGCTACTTTATCATTCAAAGAATTTATCATTAATTCTAAATCTGTATCAAAAGAATCCGATTCATTTTGATTTTTTAAAATTCCACCAAAATATTTTTGAGCCATAGAAATCGTACGATGAACTAAATTCCCTAAAACATTAGCCAAATCAGAATTAATTCTCTCAACGATTAATTCATTCGTAATATTGCCATCATTAGCAAATGGAATTTCATGTAACACATAATAACGAATTGCATCAACTCCATACGTATGCACCAAATCATCTGCATACAGTACATTTCCCTTACTCTTACTCATTTTATCATTATTCATTAAAAGCCAAGGATGGCCAAAAATCTTTTTAGGTAAAGGTAAATTAAGAGCCATCAAGAAAATAGGCCAATAAATCATATGAAAACGAATAATATCCTTTCCAACCAATTGCAAATCAGCTGGCCATATTCTTTGAAAATCTTCTGATTGAGTATCTACATCGTAGCCGATATTTGTAATATAATTTGTCAAAGCGTCTAACCAAACATAAACTACATGCTTAGAATCCATTGGAACATGAATACCCCAATCAAACGAGGTACGAGAAACACATAAATCTTGTAATCCTGGACGAATAAAATTATTAATCATTTCATTTTTTCGTGATTCTGGTTCAATAAAATCTGGATGTTGTTCTAAATAGTCTTCTAACTGCTTTTGATATTTAGACATTTTGAAAAAATAAGCTTCTTCACTTTTAGAAACCACATCTCGACCACAATCAGGACACTTTCCGTTTACTAACTGACTTTCGGTAAAAAATGACTCACAAGGAACACAATAAAGCCCCTCATACTTTCCAAGATAAATATCTCCTTGATCATATAATTTTTGAAAAATATTTTGAACAACTTTCTCATGATTCGAATCCGTAGTTCGAACAAAACGATCATAAGAAGTATCCATAATATCCCAAATTGCCTTTATTTCCCGGGAAATATTATCACAATATTCTTGAGGTGTAACACCTGCTTCCCGAGCTTTTTGAGCAATCTTTTCGCCATGTTCATCTGTTCCAGTTTGAAAATAAACATCATATCCTTGAAATCTCTTAAATCTCGCAATTGCATCCGCTAAAACAATTTCATAAGTATTACCAATATGAGGTTTTGCAGAAGTATAAGCAATTGCCGTAAAAATACTAAATTTTTCTTTCATTTTTTTTCCTCCCTAAATAAAAAAAATCATGAACAAAAGGACGAGATTACCCGTGGTACCACCTTTATTCATGATGATTCATGCACTTTCCTTCTTAACGCGAAGTTTTCGATTTAGCTCCAGAATCATTTTTCATATTTCTTTTCATCTACTTTCACCAACCATAGACTCTCTAAACAAAAGATTATATGTCTCTTTCCTTCATCACTAAATTTACGATAATATTATCATAAATATTCACGAAATGTCAATTTTATTCGCAATCATACTAGATAAAAACTTAGCAAAGTTCTTTTCTTCCAAGCGATACGTTTGATCCTTCAAAAAAAGAATTAACCCCAAGCAATCAATCGAAGAAATAATCGGTTGAATATAAAAATATCCTTCAATTTCTTGATTTCCAAAAATGATTTTTTCTTTCATAGAAGATTCATAAGACTCACGATTTTGAATAAATTCTAATAATTTAGAAGAAATTTCACAAGAATCCTCTTCCAATTCTATATTATCGGATACAGAAACTACTTTATCTCGATCGGTAACCATCATGCCAAGATTCATCGTAGATGGAACCAAATTACATAATTTTAAAGAAAATTCTGCATATTCTAACATCTTAGAATATTTTTTTAATACAATACAATTATTATCCTCTGTATATATTTCCAGATTTTCTCCCTCTCGAATTCCTAAATGTCTTCGTATTTCTTTTGGAATCACAATTCTTCCAAGTTCGTCAATTCTTCGTATTACTCCAGTAGATTTCAATTTTTGTTCACTCCTTCATACTTATATTGTTGGAATAAACAAAACTTTTTATACTTCTAATTATTCAAAAGTGGTAAAATATCTTGCAATATCTTATCAAATAAAGGTACCACATAATATACAAAATGTTTTTCTAAGCCGTGAAGCATTAATGTAATTACAATTCTCTTATTTTCATACTTTAATTTAAAATTAGTAGATATATTATATACTTCTAAAAATAACTTATCGCCTTTCAAATAATTACTAATTTGCTCTGGTATTTCAATTACTATTTCTTTTGATGTTTGTCTTACATTTGTTATCTCTAATTTTCTAGCAATTTTCTCAAACCATTCTTCATACATATAAATTTCCATAGAGCAATCTATTTTACCAAACCGATCTTCCAGTTCTTCTTTCACTTGCAACAACATTGGATAACTATCAATTTCATTAATCTTTTGATGAATTTCAATTTTTAATTCTTCATCACTAACATATTGATCACTAATATGAGTTTCTACATTAATAAGTGACTTTTTCTCTTCTTCTTCCGATTCTACTTCTTCTCCACGCAAACGCATCATTTCTTCTTCCACCATTTTCATATATAAAGAAATTCCAACAGTATCGACAAAACCAGCTTGTTCACTACCAAGTAAGTCTCCTGCCCCACGAATAGCTAAATCTCGCATTGCAATTCGATATCCACTACCTAATTCAGTAAATTCTTTAATCGCTTGTAATCTCTTTACTGCAATTTCATTTAAAATACGTCCACGATTATATAACAAATATGCATAAGCAATCTTATTACTTCTACCAACTCTTCCTCGAAGCTGATATAACTGACTTAAACCAAAATGGTCTGCATCATAAATAATCAAAGTATTTGCATTCGGAATATCAATACCAGTTTCAATAATTGTAGTACAAAGTAAAATATCAAATTCATGTTCTACAAAAGAAGTCATAATATCTTCAAGCTCTACTTTTGTCATACGCCCATGAGCAAAACGAATTCTTGCTTCAGGAACCAATTTCTGTAACTCATACATTTTCTTCTCAATCGTTGAAATTTGATTATATAAAATAAAAATTTGCCCTTTACGAGATAATTCTTTATAAATAGCATCCTTAATTAAAATTGGATTTTCTTCCACCACATAAGTTTGAACAGGATAACGATTCACAGGGGCTGTATCAATAATAGACAAATCGCGTAAACCACTTAAAGCCATTTTGAGAGTTCTAGGAATTGGTGTAGCAGACAAAGTTAACACATTGACATCATTCTTAAACTGTTTAATCTTTTCCTTATGAGTTACTCCAAATCGTTGCTCTTCATCCACAATTAACAAACCTAACTTTTGAAATTTGATATCATCACTTAATAAGCGATGAGTTCCAAAAACAATATCAATTGTACCAGTTTTTAACCCCTCTAAAATACGTTTCGTTTCCTTCGGAGTAGTAAAACGATTCAATAAAGCAATTTCTATTGGATATTCTCCAAAACGTTGTATTGCAGACAAATATTGTTGTTTACTTAATATTGTTGTAGGACATAAATAAAATACTTGTTTATTATTTAAAACTGCTTTAAAAATTGCTCGAAACGCTACTTCTGTTTTCCCAAATCCTACATCACCACATAACAAGCGATCCATAGGAACCGCACTTCGTAAATCATTTTGGATATCTACAATAGCTCTTTCCTGATCTGTGGTAGGAGTATAAGGAAAAAAGCCTGCAAAAATTTCCTCTTCCTCATAATCTTTATAAGCATCTCCCTTTAATTGATTACGTGCTGCATAAAGTTTTATTAATTCTTGTGATATATCATGAATACGTTTTTGAATTGAACGCTTTTTATTTACCCACGACGTAGAATTCAATTTATTCACTTGAGGCTTCATACCATCTTTATCGGTATATTTATAAATTGTAGATATTTTTTCAACTGGAATATAAACCTTATCATTACCAGAATAATCGATTTGAATATAATCCTTTTTTAACCCTACTTGCGTTAACGTAACTACCCCATGATAAATACCTATACCATGAGTTCGATGGACCACATAATCTCCTACTTTTAAAGCATCCAAAGTATTAATTTTCCGACCAATTCGATAATTATTTTTATAATGTATTGTAGAATCTTGAATTTGTTCAATATCAAATTCAGAAATAACGACATATTCATTCAAACAAAATCCATGGTTAATCTTTTTCTTTAAAATATATATGTATTGTGAAAGAAATTGTTCTGTAGAAAAATGAATCGGAAAATCAGATAATAATTCTTGAATTTTTTTTCGTTGTTGTTCTTTCGACAAACAAAAAATGACAACTTTTTTAGCAAAAAAACTTTGTTCAACAAATTCCTTTAACCTTTCAAAATTTCCTTTAAAATTTTCAATTTCTTTCGAAGAATATGTCATAACATGATTCGAAGAAACATCAGTTTCAAAAGTATTCAATTGTAACACATAGGAAGGAATAATATCTTCCATAGAAAACATATACTTTTTCTCTTTTTCTTCTTTGGAAAGTTGATACTGAAAAATATCTTCTACTAATTTTTTATTACTAGCTTGAATTTGATGAAAATCTTTAAATATAACAACAGGACTATTTAAATAATCATACAACGAATTTTCGTTTTCTGTTTTCATTTCCTGATAAGGTAAAACTTCAAATTTATCAATATTTTCTAAAGAAAGTTGTGTCGATTCATCAAATTTTCGAATGGATTCAATTTCACTACCAAAAAACTCTACTCGAATCGGATGCTCTTCATAAATAGGAAAAATATCTAAAACAAATCCCCGTAATGCAAACTCACCAGTAGAAGTAACCAAAGACTCTTGTTTATAACCGAGTTTTAACAATTCATCATAAAATTGATCTCTAGCAATAGTTTCATGAAGTCCAAATTTTAATTTTAATGAGTTATGTTTCTTCATATCTGGTAAAAATCTTAAGTATCCCGTTAAATTAGTAACAACAATCCAAACACCAGATTGAATTTTTTCTAAAGTTTCTAATCGTTTCATTTGAAGCTCAGGAGAAACTGCTACAGCAACAGAAGTTAAAAAATCATCCATAGGAAATAACAAGACATGATCAGTATAAGTTTCTAAAGAATTATAGATTTGGTTTGCCTCATACAAACTACTTGTCACAACTAAAACATTTTTATTCAAGTGTTGATAAGCTTCTAACACATAAAAAGCGTTTAACTCACCTGTTAAACCTTGAATAACTGTATCAGAATCAAAAGAAAATAAATTATCGAACATATTATTTCTCCCAATCTCTATAATGATTCATCGTATAATCAATCCCTTGATTAATAAAAGAATCAATAATTTTTTGATAAATAGAATAATAATTATTAATAATGAGAAGCTCTTCCTTAGAAAACTTACCTAATACATGCCCAATCGAATCCGATGTTTTTGAGTGTGCAATTCCAATTTTTAAACGGGCAAAACGATCACTACCTAAAGATTGAATAATCGACTTGATCCCGTTATGTCCTCCTGAAGAACTATTTTTCTTGATTTTATAAGTTCCAAAAGATAAATCCATATCATCCTGTATTATTAATATATCCTCTAAAGAAATATTATAAAAATTTTTCACCTTTAAAACAGAATTACCAGATAAATTCATATAAGTAGTAGGCTTTAAAAATATCACTTTTTCCAAACCAAATGATTGAATTTGATAGAATCCATCAAATTTTTTTTTCCAATCATTGGAATTCAAAAAATAATCTAACACCATAAAACCAATATTATGCCGTGTATTTTCATATTTCTTCCCTGGATTACCCAAACCTACTACTAATTTCATAATTTCACATCCTCAAACATTCCTTGATAAGTATGATATTCATTTAAATAAATTGCTGAATGAACCTTCAGACCTATTTTACCATTTTTAATTGCTCGAAACAAAACCAAAAAAGATTTTTCTCCTCTTTTAGGATAAACAAAAAACAAATCTTTCATACGAAATTGATATTTTTCTAAATAAAAAAAGATTTCTTGTAATCGATCAGGAATATGTACCATATAAAAATTACCTTTATCTTTTATCATTTCACTTGCAATGTGAATTACTTCTTCCAAATTAGTTTTTATTTCATGCCGAGCAATTTGTTTCATTTCTTCTTGATTTAAAAAATCTTTATGATGAAATTTAAAGTATGGTGGATTACAAGTAATGATGTCAAAATTATTTCCCGGGAAATAATTTCTAATTTGGGAAATATTTTCATGTATTAAATGAATTTGATCTGTTTTATGATTTAAGTCGATCGATTCTTTACCCAATTGATAAATCTTTTCTTGAATCTCCACACCTGTAATAGCAAGATTCGTTTTCGTTGACAAAACCAAAGGAATCACAGCATTTCCAGTACATAAATCTAAAATATTTTTATCATATTTATGAAACTTAACCAATTCTGCTAATAAAATAGAATCCAAAGAAAATTTAAAAGCTTCTTCTATCTGAAAAATCTTCATATTCGGATAATCATATAAATCATTTAGTACTTTCTTCATCCAATTTAA